>JAWOEM010000154.1:0-4536 GCA_046482785.1 Salinivirgaceae bacterium | reverse complement strand
TACCCCTACTTAAAAGTAATGGACGAAAAAAATGGTTTTGTGTTTCTTTACCGCAAAGCCCAAACATCCAAATAAATAAAATATGATTAACAATAAGAAAGTAACCGTAGTACTCCCTGCTTACAACGCAGCCCTGACACTCGAGCGCACTTACAGCGAAATTCCATTCGATATTGTAGATGAAGTAATTTTGGTTGACGACCGAAGCAGCGACGAAACTGTAGAGGTAGGCAAACGCCTTGGCATAAAGCATATTATACAACACGATACAAATAAAGGGTATGGTGGAAACCAGAAAAGTTGCTACAACAAAGCCCTCGAAGTCGACTCAGACATTGTCGTCATGTTGCATCCCGATTACCAATACACACCCAAATTAATACACTCAATGTGCTACATGATTGCCAACGGGCTGTACGAAGTAGTATTAGGGTCGCGTATTCTGGGAAAAGGCGCGCTAAAAGGAGGCATGCCCTGGTACAAATATGTAGCCAACAGGCTACTTACACTTTCACAGAACATTTTAATGAATCAAAAGCTCAGCGAGTACCACACCGGGTACAGGGCATTTTCGCGCACAGTGCTTACCGACATTAACTACAATGTGAATTCAGACGATTTTGTTTTTGATAATCAAATGCTGGCACAAATCTTTTTTGCAGGATACGAAATTGCAGAAATCACCTGTCCCACAAAATACTTCGACGAAGCCTCATCCATCAACCTTGCACGTAGCTCCAAATATGGGATTGGTGTATTGGGCGTTTCTATGGCCTACTTTTTACAGAAGATGGGCTTAGCCAAGTTCAAAATATTTGCAAAAAAATAAGTCATTAATAAAACGAATCCATTTAGAATTTACACATCACACAAATCACAAACCCATGAAATACTTCACATTAAGTCTGGCTCTTTTCCTCTTCGTTTTTGTACAACCAATGGTCGGACAAAATGAAAACGACGAAACAGATTACAATTTCGAGGTTGTAAAAGAAGCTCCACATACCGCAACCAAAAATCAAGGACAGGCAGGAACATGTTGGAGTTATGCCACCGTTTCATTCTTCGAATCGGAATTAATGCGTTTACACGATAAAGAAATTGATCTGAGTGAGCTGTTTTTTGTTTACCATGCCTACATCGCTAAGGCCGAACGCTATGTAATGCGCCACGGACTCTCGAATTTCTCTCAAGGCGGGCAAGCCCACGACGTTACCGATGTAATTCGCGACTACGGAATGATAACCGAAGATGCATATTCCGGTAAAACCTATGCCGGCGATCTCCATAACCACTTCGAAATGGAAGCCATGTTAAAAGGGATGCTCGATGGACTAATCGAACAACGCCGCAAAATGCCCGAATGGAAAAAAGCATTCAAGGCAGTGCTCGATGTATACCTTGGAGCCATTCCTGAAACATTTACCTTCGACGAAAAACAAGTGAGTACCACTGAGTTCAGGAACAACATGGGAATTAATCCCGATGATTACATAGAATTTACAAGCTACCTACATTACCCAATGTACGATGAAGTAATTCTGGATATTCCGGATAACTGGTCGTTCGACAAATACTACAACGTGCCTTTAGACGAGCTGATGACAATAATTAACAATGCCATTGATAATGGACACACCGTTGTTTGGGATGGCGACGTGAGCGAAGCCGGATTCAACCATTCGGAAGGAATTGCCGTAGTGCCCACAGAAGATGCGCTGGAAGAAGAGGCGTTCAAACACCAGATAGCCGAAGAAATAAAAATCACCCCCGAAGTTCGGGAAGAAATGTTCATGTCGCAACAATCCACTGACGACCACCTAATGCATTTAATTGGCACATCGGAAGACAGCCAGGGAAATATGTATTACATAATTAAAAACTCGTGGGATGCCGATTCAAACGAATTTGATGGAAAACTTCACATGTCGGCTCCCTATGCCAGAGCACACACAGTAGCCATTATGGTGCATAAAGATGCTGTGCCCAAAAGCATAATGAAAAAATTTGAGTAAAACTACAAGAGGCAAAATAAAGGCCTCCAAAAAGAAAAGAGGCGTGGTTTGAACGACAAATTCAAACAACGCCTCTTTTCATTTTTCAACAAATAAGCCTGCCTGTCACACATATTCTCACTAAAACTCGTATCATCCCGAAGAATGGTGAACTTAACGACATTGAGTTTCAAAACACGTTAAAAATAAAACTAATTCAGCGGACACGCTGAACTTTTAGACAGACACCAAGTTAAAGTTACTACCAAGCGCCTCCCACCGATCGGCCTACATTAAAACGAATCTTAAATAAAGCTACTGTTTAATAAGTTGCTTAACGCGATTTATGATATTCGATCGCTCCAAACGCCACGTTTCCTTCAATTTCGATAAACCGACCGTCCGGCGCTAAGCCGTATGATTCTGTAACGGATTCTCCAAAGCCGTTCTCATTATTTTCCAATCCGGAGGTACTGCCAAAAGCCACACTGTTTCGGATACGGTACGGTAAACTATCGGGCAAATAAACATCGACATGACCGAAGGCCACATCGATTTCTACAATACGTAACGAATCGGTTGGTTTCAGGTGTTGCAAATCAACCATCGAATGTCCAAAAACGGTGGAATACTTTGCGCGCACACCATCAACTTCGTAGGTAAATTCGCTATCGGAGAACCACACTTTTTGTTTGAACGTTGATTCGGCAGAGTCAAGCCGCGTTAGAAGTAAATGTACACCAACCAAAACGATGGTAATACCCAACACGTAACGTGTCATTGGTAATTTAACCTGAAAAACGCCTTTCAAAACATAGCCCACTCCTATTCCCATAAGAAGTAACGCTAAAAATAGAGTTGCACTCATGCTACTTTTTTTCGCTAAATTAAGACATTTTCAATGGATTTACCACTTTTTGTTTTGTAAGTGCAACATCTAAAACGCCCTGGATATCAGCAACAAAATGAAACTTCAACCCTTTCAGGTAATCGTCCTTAATTTCTTCAAGGTCTTTTTTATTTTGTTCCGACATTACTATTTCCTTCAAGCCTGCTCGTTTTGCAGCCAGAATTTTCTCCTTAATTCCACCGACAGGAAGTACTTTCCCGCGCAAGGTAATTTCGCCGGTCATGGCCAGACCTTTTTTCACTTTCCGCTGCGTAAATGCAGAGGCTAACGATGCCACCATGGTAATACCGGCCGATGGCCCATCTTTTGGGATGGCGCCTTCAGGAATATGCATATGAATATTCCAGTTATCGAATACATCCGGATCTAATTCAAGCATTTCGGCATGTGCATGCAAGTATCCAACTGCGAGCGTCGCCGACTCTTTCATTACATCGCCTAAGTTTCCAGTTATTGTAAACTTCCCTTTGCCTTTACTGAGGCTTGTTTCAATAAATAAAATTTCACCCCCGGCAGCAGTCCACGCCAGTCCGGTTACAACACCGGCATGTTCATTACCTTGATATTCAGTTTTCGTATAATCCTGAACGCCAAGGTAAGCTTTTACATCATCAACTTTAATATTGATATTATACTCATCGTTTGTAGCAATGCGGCGCGCTACCCGGCGCATTACCTGAGCAATTTTTTTATTAAGCGTTCGCACCCCTGATTCACGCGTGTAATTATCGACAATATGTGTCAGCACTTCCTTAGAAAAAACCAACTGTTTGTCTGTTAATCCATGGTTTTCCAACTGTTGTGGAATAAGGTGTCTTCTGGCAATTTCCACTTTCTCTTCCAACAAATATCCGCTTACCTCAATCATCTCCATCCGATCGCGCAGAGCCGGATGAATGTTACCAACTGTATTGGCCGTAGCAATAAACAATACTTTCGAAAGGTCGTAGTCGAGCTCCAAGAAGTTATCGTGAAATGAATTATTTTGTTCGGGATCGAGTACTTCGAGCAGAGCCGATTCCGGATCGCCACGAAAATCGCGACCAATCTTATCTATTTCATCCAGAATAAAAACAGGATTAGACGCCTGAGCTTTGCGCATATTTTGCAATATACGTCCTGGCATAGCGCCTATGTATGTTTTCCGGTGTCCTCGAATTTCAGACTCATCGTGCAAACCACCCAACGACATGCGAACATATTCGCGGTCGAGCGCCTTAGCTACTGATTTACCCAACGAGGTTTTCCCCACTCCCGGAGGTCCGTACAAACAGAGGATTGGCGATTTCAAATCGCCTTTCAACTTCAGCACGGCCAAATGCTCAATTATGCGCTCTTTCACCTTATCGAGACCGTAATGATCTTCGTCGAGCACTCGCTGAGCATGATCCAGATCAAAATTATCTTGGGTTATATGATCCCATGGCAAATCGAGAATAACATTCAAATAATTTAATTCAACGGAGTATTCCGGAGTTGCCGGGTTCACCCTGCGTAATTTTTTTAATTCTTTATTGAATGCGTCCCCCAAACGTCACTGTCAGTCGACGAATCGTTTCGACTGCCGGTGGCGGAGTCGGATCCAGATTCGCCGGCCGCCGGCGAGGTGTGGTTTCGGCGTGACCTCGGCGA
>JAWOEM010000135.1:0-2500 GCA_046482785.1 Salinivirgaceae bacterium | reverse complement strand
CACGCGCCAAGCGTCAAATTTCCGTTAACGCCGCCCACAATGCTGGTGGCCGAGGAGGCTACACCCCAGGGCGACTCGTTGATGAGCTGCCCCGGAGCGGGTCTATATTCCAATACCTCGGCAATGTATTGCGATTGTGCATTTGCCCAAAACGCAAGAAAACAACCAATTAGAATGATTTTTTTCATTGTCTTACTTTTTAATAATTCGCCTCGATTTCATTAGGCTACCCGCCTGAACCTGAACTACATACAGCCCGGGCTGTAAGGCGCTAATATCGATATTTTGATTA
This sequence comes from Salinivirgaceae bacterium, assembly GCA_046482785.1. Taxonomy (GTDB): domain Bacteria; phylum Bacteroidota; class Bacteroidia; order Bacteroidales; family Salinivirgaceae; genus Salinivirga. The sequence continues at coordinate 2,208 of JAWOEM010000135.1, read as the reverse complement.
ATTGATGCGAACTCAGTTTGCCTCACAACTGTTCCAGCCACATCGATAATGGTAACTTTGCCCGAGGAATATTCCGGAAAGTTAATAGAAATGTGGTCAGTGGCCGGATTAGGATATACCTGAAATGCAGCGTCATCGGCGAAAGCCACAATGCTATTTTCGGCATCGCCAATGTAAAAGTTATCGGCACAAAAATAAGCCGGGGTATTCATTCCCCACTCGCCCACATCGCTGGAGCTCAGCATCATTTGCAAGCTGTCGACATATCCGAGTTCACTCAACTCTACCCACTGCCAGGTTTGCAAAATATAGTCCTGCGCATTATCATCGAACCGATAATCGGCCAGATAGAACTCAACCGTGTCGGTATTGGTACCATTGTGCAATCCCCAAACAGAAAGTTTTAACCAATCGGGATCGTTGCCTGTTTCGCCACCAAATTTTTTGGAATAGCTGTCGCCATGCATCATAGCAAGCGCGGCGTAGGTGCTATTGGTAACATAAAATCCCTTTACCGTGTGTGCTTTATCGTCGGCAAATTTTACAACAGGTGGAGCATAAGCCGAGGCATAACCAACTGCGTAAATGCCAGTTTCCTGCTCATCGGCTTCAAAGCCGGCACCAGTGGCAGCGCTGTACTGATTGGCATATCCGGGAGTCGTATTATCAGTTACATTAGAATACGCCCATTGGCTCCACGAGCCATATTCAGTATTGTAATCGTTTAAAAAAACGACAGATTCTGTTTGAAAAAAGCCTTCACCTTCAGATCCGTTCCAGTAGCTTTCATTTGCCAACTCCAAATCTTCGAAATTAGCCACCAGATAATCGTCTGTAATTTGGTGATAAGCCCCTATGACCAAGGTTGCGGAAATTTCAGCTATGCCGTCGGTAGCCGCAATGGTAATGGTTGACTGTCCGGCATCAAGTAAATTGACCGTCAATAAATTATCTGAAATTGCGGATTCTACCACATTGGGATTACTGATCGATTGAACAACGAAAATAAGCTCATCATTGTCGGTATCGGTGAAATATTCCGTTAAATCGAGTGAAATATTTTCTGCTGCTACGTTTTTTTGAATTGTGGCAAAAGGTTGAATCAATTCCGGTGCATGGTTCGTACCCTGCACTTTTGCAACCGGGCGCGCATACGATAAAACATAAGCACCATGGGCATCGCCTGTATTTCGAACATTCCCTGTTGTTTTAATCATTGTGAGCCAATCCATATCGTCGGAAGTATAGGCCAATGTATCGAAGTTAAATCCATCTCCAACGGTCTCATTCCATATGGCCATCACCTTATCGGAAGAATAATCGTTCATGTTAAACACAATGTTTCCAGCAACATCAATAGCGCAATCGTATGCTCCGGCGTGTAGATCCGATAATTTTTCGGCTTCGGCCATTTGCAGTGGTTCAGATTCTGCATTGTCAATTACGGCCAAAACATCTTCTGCGTTCCATTTTACAAGGGAATTTTCATCGAAAGTGGATGTGGCATAATACAAATTACCCGTTTCATCCATTGAAAAACCGGCAGAGCTACCTACTGTTTGAATAATTGGCCTGTGGTTATTGCTCCCTGTGGTGTCGAGCACATAAAAAACATTTTCCTCGCCGTAAATGGCACCATCAACAATAAGGTGACCTTTACAAATTTCCATGTCGAAATTTCCGGTCAGCGTTGCTTTATGTTCCCACTCGCCTGTTTCGGTATCGATGCGGTAAATGCGATCGTCGCTGTTTCCGGAAACGGTAAAACCAGCCCAAATTTCGTTTTGGGGAGCATTTACGTACACAAAACTAGGGTACGAAGGGTAATCGTCCGGTTTGCCGTACTTTGCCAATTCATTTCCGGTAGCCATATCGAGCGCAATAATGGTGTCGCCTGTGTGTCCGTAAAAAACGCCATCACAAATATCAAATGTAGACAGCATGTCGTAATTGGCAAATACGTCGGTAGTTACAAAATTGTTGGCCGATGTCAGGTAGCTATCTTGTGCCTGAGCTGCGTTGGCAAGAAAAAAAAGTGCGAGCAAAAATGAGTAAAACTTGTTCATTGTAAATGGTTTAAATTAATTAATAAAAATAAAACCAAATGCGACAAGCATAGCACAAACATTCCCAACCCATAATTAAATTGGTGCACCTTAAAATTAGTAAGAAGTGAACTTTTCATGGTTCTGCTGCCTTTTTTGGTTT
>JAWOEM010000078.1:0-3091 GCA_046482785.1 Salinivirgaceae bacterium | reverse complement strand
CGACAACAATAATTTTGTCAACAAATAATGGGATGGCATTTATAACATCTCCAATTTTTCGCTCCTCATTTAAGGCGGGAATTAATACAAAAATTACTTTTGAATCAATCATATATAATAAATTTCTGATTATCGGCAGTCCATACTCATTAGAGTCTTTAAAAAAGAATTACAAAAACAAACCTCAATATAAATTTTCATTATTTCAAATACCAAACACTTTTTCTTTGTGAAACAATATTGAATTAAGTAAAGAAGGTGCGAATCTACACAAAAATATTCACATAAAATATGATTTTGATTTGCCTTCAGAATCCGTTCCGCAAAAAAAACACATTTGCCTATCACACGTAAAGTAATCAAAAACTAATAATTCCACTCAAAACAAAGCTCTAAGTAACCATATTCACAATATAAGAGCAGTTGTAATTTTTGTAGACTTGTATTCATTTAATCCTTTCCCATCCAAATAAAATCTTATTTTTGCAATGTCAAAAAAATGTTATTTGTTTATGGTAAAAATTATTGAACTTCCCAAAATAGAAGATCGGCGCGGAAACCTTTCATTTCTTGAGGCAAATAATCATGTTCCGTTTACCATAGAGCGGTGCTACTGGATTTATGATGTACCCGGTGGTGAGCACCGCGGTGGTCATGCATTTAAAAAGCAACAAGAAGTTATTATTGCACTTTCGGGTAGTTTCGATGTAATAGTAGATGACGGAGCACAAAAGCAACAGTTTCAGCTTAATCGAAGCTACTACGGCTTGTACATACCACAAGGCATGTGGCGACAAATTGAAAACTTCTCTACAAATGCGCTGGCACTTATTCTAAGTTCCACACCATTTGACGAAAATGACTATATTCGCAATTACAACGAGTTTTTAACGTATAAAAAATGAATGAAATGAAAAAAACATCGGTGTACGACTGTAGCATAATCGAATTGTCGAAAATAGAGAACCGTGCTGGAAATATAACCCCGGTAACGAATAATCAAGAGATACCATTTAGCATTAACCGTATTTTTTACATTTACGATATTCCTGGAGGTGAGGATCGCGGCGCTCATGCACATAAAGAGTGTCACCAGTTTCTGGTTCCTGCAAGTGGTAGTTTTGAGGTGGAACTCGACGATGGCAAAACCAAACGAACAGTTATGCTCAATCGCCCCTACTATGGGCTGCATATTCCTCCGGGAGTTTGGGCTGCCGAAAAAAGCTTCTCGTCGGGTGCCATTTGTTTAGTTTTAGCTTCCCATAAATACGAAGAAATCGATTATATTCGAAATTATGAGGAATACATCAAAGAGAACCTATTATGAACATACAAGGATCTAACTTAGGAAATTACTTCGATTTTTTCGAAAAAGGTCAAGTTATTGAGCACCAACTTTCAAAAACAATCTTTGAAAGTGATAATAACTTCTTCTCGCTTTTAACAATGAACCATCACCCCGTGCATACAAATATCGACTATGCCGAAAAAAACCAACATGGAAAGGTACTGGTTGTGGGAACGCTGGTGTTCAGCATTGTAGTGGGTATGACTGTTCCCGATATTAGCGGAAAGGCCATAGCCAATTTGGGCTACGAAGAGGTAAAACACCTTGAGCCGGTATTCGTGAACGATACCCTTTATGCCCGAACCAATGTATTGGATATAATTCCCTCAAAATCGAAACACGATCGGGGAATTGTTTATGTGGAAACCATAGCAACAAACCAGCAAGGGCAAGATGTACTAAGTTTCAAAAGAAAAGTTTTAATCAAAAAAGAAACACGATGAGCAATTATTTAATGCGTAGCCTGATGTTTGTTCCGGCGCATAACGAGAAACTAATGAATAGGGCAGCGCGTTCGGAAGCAGATGTGTTATTACTGGATATAGAAGACTCTGTACAACCGGCAGAAAACAAACAAAAAGCTCGCGACAAAATTGAGTCGTTTGTAAAAGCAGGTTCGTTTAAAAACCACTGGGTATTTCCGCGGGTTAACGATCGTGAAAGCGGACACCTGCTAAAAGATGTTCACCAACTGACCATTGACGGAGTTGATGGCTTTATGTACCCCAAAAGCACAACTGGCCAAGATGTATACTTTTTCGATAAGTTATTGGAAACAATCGAATATGAAAAAGGAATTAAAAAAGGAACTTTCAAAATTATTCCCTTAATCGAAACGGCAGCAGCAGTTCTCAATGCACAGGAAATTATTCAGGCATCTGACCGCGTTGTTGGAATTGCTTACGGCTCGGAAGATTTTATTACCGACTTACAAGGTATTCACGATGCAGAACATGAAAGTTTATTTACGCCAAGAGCGCTAATTGCCATGGCTGCTCGTGCCAATAAAGTAATCCCAATCGATACAGTACATATAAACGTACACGACCTCGAAGATTTGGAACATAACCTCGTAACAGCTAAAAAGCTTGGATTTGAGGGAATGCTCGTTCTAAACCCCAAAGAAATTCCGCTGGTTCACCGGTATTTTAGCCCTGCCGAAAAGGAAATAAATGCAGCTCGCGAAATGCTCCAACTCTCAGAAGAAGCCGAAAAAGACGGGAAAGGAGTAGCCATAATGAACGGCAAATTTATTGGCCCCCCCATGGTAGCCACAGCAAAAAACATACTAACAAAAGCAATACTGATCGAAAAGAAAATGGAAAATGGAAAATAAACGAGTAATAATAATCGGAGGCGAAGGCAATGGAGGTGTAGTAGCCTCGTGCATAGAAGATAACCGAACCCGTTTTAACGATTTGGAATGGGAAGTTGCAGGTTTTTTAAACGATTACGAAAAAGGCAAAAAAATCAATGGATATCCGGTGTTAGGCGGAACAGACGAAATTGAAAATTTCTTGAAAGAAGATTATTATTTTGTATTTGCCATTCATATGATCGGACGAAATGTGAAAAGCGAAGAAGTATATGAATCGATGAAAATACCCGACAATAAACTAGCTACTATTGTACACAAAAACAAGAGATTGTGAGGTAGTGTGCCAGTAGCCGGACATGAGCTTGACCAAGCCTTTGCCGGGCTCCCTGTCGTCGTCATTACCGGAATTGTCCGTTATGCAGCCG
>JAWOEM010000060.1:0-2589 GCA_046482785.1 Salinivirgaceae bacterium | reverse complement strand
GGATAGGTTCATTATTCATTCACTCCTTCGTATGAACTATTGTGTACTAGTATCTTCTCATATGCAACCCCAGCGCTCAACGAAAGGACCCAAATAATATGCAATAGGGCTAAGGGTAACTTCTTTTCCTCAATGAGTACCATCCACCCCCGTAACGCAAAAAGTGCTAACAGGATCGTGAAGCGACGGTTGTAGGCCGTCAGGAAAAGCCCCGGCAAGGTTTTAATCACCGCCCAAAGCCGCACGAAGTAAGCCTGAGGGTTGCGCGAGATCGCTCGAAAGACCGAATATTCATTTTCTTCCGGCGTACCAAACAACTCTCGTGCCACATAGTAACTTTCTGTAGGCGCTGCAAAGCGTGCGTCAGCATCAGGCAATGCCACTTCCTGCCCCTGTTCAAAAGCAACGTATGAACGGAAGGCCATACCCGTTTCAAAATCGCCAACAACGGCGCCACGGATAAGAACATAGCCAACAGAAAGTGAAAGGAAAGGAATCAGGACAGCCAATAATAGTCGCCACCAGGTATGATTTTTTCTGCCGAACCACATCACAAACAATGTCAGCGCCAAAATGATAATCATTGCATCCCCGCGGGTGAGCATGCCCAAACCCAGCCAAAAGGAAGCCCACCACACATGCTTTATATCAGAAGTTTTGATAAATTTAACGACCTGAGAAAATGCGACGCCCGAGATGGCCGCAAACAGGAGATCGATTGGATATTCGAAATTTTGGGTTAAAAAGGGAGAAGCGAATAAAAAGCCAAAAAGAACCACCGGTTTATAGCGGTGTTTAAAAACCTTAGCCACCTGCCAAGTTCCCACAAAAACCAGACTGAACAATACAAACCGCATCCAGGAATTGACATGGATCAGCCAGAAAGGAGATTTGCGATACAGTAAAACAAAAACGGAAGCCATAAAGTTCAACAGTGGGCCGTTTGCCAGAACGGGAAAATCACCCGAAAGGATCGCTTTCCCGCTGACAATGTAGTAAGTTTCATCCCAGGGTGCAATATCATTTAAGTTCGGAAAAAACAACGGAAGAAAAATCACAACAGCAACCAGATAAATATAGAAAGCCGGTGACTTGATCAGCCTCATTGCGGGTTGATTAAATGATTTGATTGGTCTAATTAATAAATCTGACACTCTTTGACAAAATTGAGACTTGCCAGCTTTCTTATCCATTTTCATTCCTTATTGATTTGAGAATAATGACTTCCCAAGAAAAAAATATCATTGCCTACTCACACGAAAAATCTGTTTCGTAAATTCTAATATCACCACTCTCCGATTCATGAAGGACTTTTATGCAATTAGAATATTCAAAATCTTCACCATGAATAAATTCTGACGGAAATGGGAATACGTCGTTAACATAAACAGCAACAATTTTATTCGCAATCAAATAGTCAACAAAATCATTTTCGTTTTTAATCTGACCAGGAAAAGATATGTGATTCATTTTTGCAGCAACAGCAGGACGCGGAAAATGTGCAATGACATTCGATTCTTTAGGAAAATTTTCTTGTAACGCATAGACCGCTCGCTCTGATTCAGATTTCCCAAGCCGTTTTGCAGGAAATGTAAAATTGTTTACATATAACAAAGTACCCGCCAACAAAATGGCTATCGGCAACATCTTTAATCTAGCGACGGTTCCATTGTTATTCTCAATAAGTAAATTTGACAAGAAAACAACAAACATTAATGCTCCAAAGGCAAACAGTGCTTTATATTGGCCCAGCAATGCGATAGCAATTGAAGCGACTACGAATAAAAACAAATAAATTTTTTCAAGAAATTCAGGCTGATCAGAAAAAATATAGGTGATTCCGATCCCACTTAGAATTAACAACAAATAGCTGGTTTGAGGAATAAAATGGAAAGATTCAAAGATTAGCGTTATCAGAGCATGAGATGGCCAAACCAACAACAAAAGCAATAATGTCGTATTGTGCGATTTGATTAATGCGTAGATACCTAGAAGGCTATAAAACACAAAAATTAGATAGTGTAAATCTCCAAAATATGAGCTTAACATTTCGGGCATTTCAAGAATATTAGCAAGCATTCGCTCACCTACAGCAAGCGGGTTTCTCAAAATTGCCTTAAATATTGACGCGTTATTTTCCTCTACTGTTCCAAAGATGGGTTCTCCCCGTAAATACGCTTCATGGTTTTTGCTTCCAGGAAGAAAATTTTGGACTAAGGGATGGGTAAATGAGAAATAGGACTTCCCCCCCATTCCAATTTTTGGTTGACCAAATGTCAAGAGATTAATAACAATGAACGATAATAAAACCATAAACAGAGGGGCCAAGCCAGCAAAGATAATTTTATGTGATTTGTGTCGCTTCGTATTAAACAAAAAAGCAAAAAGAACCAGTGGAATCACTAACAATATCGATTCAACTCTTGATAGTACACCAAGACCAACAAATAAAGAAGCTAACCAAATATTTTTTAATTCAGAATTTTCCCGATAACGGATAATATACCCAAGTGCCATAACTGACATGGTTACAAATAGCGCATCACTTTGATTTAAAAGAATACGTAAGAAAATTGAACTTGAAAATAA
>JAWOEM010000121.1:0-3778 GCA_046482785.1 Salinivirgaceae bacterium | reverse complement strand
AATTCAAAGGTCGTACCTTCATCTTACTGAAACCCAATACCTACATGAATTTAAGTGGGAAAGCAGTACAATATTGGTTAACTAAAGAAAAGATTGCCCCAGAAAATATGCTGGTTATTACAGACGACTTAAACCTGTCACTTGGCACTATTCGGATAAAACCAAAAGGCAGCGACGGTGGTCATAACGGCTTAAAAAACATTAACTTAGTACTAAATTCAAATAGTTATCCTCGCTTCCGTTTTGGCATTAGTGACGACTTTAAAAAAGGTCAACAAGTTGATTATGTGTTGGGAGAATGGACAGAAGCCGAACGTGCACTTTTACCAGAGCGATTGGATATGGCTGTCGAAATAATTAAATCGTTTGGAACCGCAGGCATCGATCATACGATGTCGGCATTTAATGGAAAATAACATGAAAAAATATTTAATCTTACCTGCCGTGCTTATCCTATTTTCGTGCAGCTCACAAAAGAAAACTGATTTTACAAGTGCGTCAATCAGTGGTACCAATTGCCCTGAAGATGGCGAATGTACGGTACGACTAGAAAAAAATCAACGATTGGATATTAAGAAGGATGAATTTGGCAGCATCTATTATAATTTACTCCCAAGTGACGATAAAAATGTTATTGTATATGAGTTTTCGCGAGGATTCGATGAACAATTACAAGATAGTGGCTACCGCGAACATATTCTAATTGAAACCGACATTGCAAATCCTGAACTCTCGCTTTCCAACTTTACATTAGAACATGCAAATGTGCTTTTCGGTCGATTCTGTTATTGCAAAGGTGCTACAGGTAATTTTAAGATTAAAGATGGTACGTTGAATGTTAAACGCGTTGGCGATGGACTATCAGTGAAGATGGACTTTAGAATAACGGAAGTTCCACAGGTTATTAATTCGGTCGATATTATCGTTAAATAATTCGGCATTTCTAATAAAGTAAAAAGCCCCAACATCTAAAATGTTGGGGCTTACTTATTTTAAATAGTAATTAACGGTCTCTGCTAGGCTTTCGTTGCGGCCAAAATACCTGAGAACTTTCCGCAAGATAATGTTTCTTGATTAAATTAAAAATCCCGCTAACTGATTGCAGCAATGGAGCTTAGCCAGTGTTGAACTAAACCTTCGGTAGTGTATTGCAAAAAATTATTGTCCTTTATAAAACTAATTAAAAATTATTTATAATGATAAAAAAAAGTAGATGAGTTAGTTGTATCAACCACAATCATCAATCGCGCTCTTACCGAAGTACCAGAATTTGAGGATTTACTTCATCGATTCAAACGTAGTATTTCAGTTTTGGGTAGAAGTGAACTAACTTTTAAAAGTTACGCCAGAAACATTGCCACTATGGCATTGCATTTCGGAAAGGTGCCTACCGAACTTGATGTAGAGCAAGTGCAAGAGTACTTGTTTTTACTACAAAAACGATCTAAAACCCCTTCACAAACCTATTTTAAACATACTGTTTACGGACTTCGATTTCTCTTGAAGTCGGAAGGGTTGCCTTATGAATTTTTGCATTTACCATCTATTAAACACGAGAAAAAACTTCCTACTGTTTTAAGTAAAGAGGAAGTATGGCGATTGCTTAAAAGCTGCCAAATTCTTAAACACAAAGTCCTTATTGGATTGCTGTATGGTTGTGGGCTTCGCTGTATGGAAGTACGAAGCCTTCGCCTACAGGATCTAGATTTTGATCGAGAACAACTCAAAGTGGTTCAGGGTAAAGGTAAAAAAGATCGATATGTCCCCTTATCGAGGCACTTAATTCGAGGTCTGAAAACCTATATCCAAGCAGAAAAACCACAAATATATTTGTTCAACGGACAACCTGCCGGACGTGCTGGGGGTGATTTTGACTCCCGATATTCACAACGCGGTGTGCAATGGGCTGTGAAGCAAGCTTGTAAACTAGCTGGAATTACCAAAGATGTTTGTGTCCATACGCTTCGTCACACTTTTGCCACGCATTTGCTAGAAGACGGACTCGATATTATTAGTCTCAAAAAGCTCTTGGGACACGAGAACATTGAGACGACCATGGAATACCTGCATATCGCACAATTGGACACTCAAAAAGCCTTTAGTCCGCTTGATACTTTATTTGCTAAATGCAGTTCCAATGGAAGTGCACACTGAGCGCAGTGGAAATGAAGTTGCCGATGTTCTGGAAAAGTTAGGTGCTGGTATCGAAAATTTAGGATTAAATACTTGGCAGTTGCGAACGCTCTGGGCGGTGAGCAGATGCAGAACCGCCGCTTTGGGCGGTCACATTGATGCTTGCGACGATTGTGGAACAGTCAAGATCAGTTACAACTCCTGCAGAAACCGACATTGCCCAAAGTGTCAAAGTAAAAATAGAGATGAATGGATACAAGCTCGAGTGAGTGAGCTCTTGCCAGTACCGTATTTTCACGTGGTTTTTACATTGCCGGACAGTATTAATTCTTTGGCGATGCAGCATCCGAAATTGGTTTACGATATTCTTTTTGAATCGGCTTGGGCAACTTTAAAAACCTTTAGCAAAAAGAATAAGTTGCAGACCGGTATGATTGCGGTCTTGCATACTTGGGGACAGAATTTATCCTTGCATCCACACCTGCATTGTATTGTGCCGGGTGGAGGCGTGGATAGAGATGGTGGCTGGGTTAATATTAGAAGCGATGGTAAATTTCTTTTTCCTGTAAAGGCATTATCAAAAGTGTATCGAGCAAAGTTTTGCGCTGCACTAAAAGCTAAAAGTCCTGATGATTATACCAAAGTTAAAAAAGGACTATGGTCAAAACCTTGGGTGGTGTATGCAAAGAAACCCTTTGGTACTGCACATTCTGTAGTAGAATACCTTGGGAGATACACCCACAAGATTGCCATTAGCAACAACCGAATCCAAGAAGTTGACCACAAGAATGTGACTTTTAAGTACAAAGATTATCGGCAAAATGGAACTAAGAAACAGATGGTATTGTCTCACGGTGAATTTATTCGACGTTTTGCAATGCATATTCTACCCAAGCGCTTTGTAAAAATCAGACACTACGGTTTTCTGAGTAGCACTTGGAAACGGCAAAAGCTCCAGAATCTGCAGAAGAAAATGAACTTTACGCCGACTGCAAGAGAAACCAAAGCAGCAGCAATCAGAAAATGCCAATGTTGCAAAGTGGGAAACTTGCACACCATTCTGATTTTTGACAAACGCGGTCCGCCTGCCTGGTATCTTGGCAGTAGCCAAAAAACGGCAACCCAACAAAGTTAATTTGGTACGGGTAAGGGCAGATATGCTCCAAAGTGATGGAATACACTATAAAATCCTCGATCATTTTACCCCATAAAAAAAGAGGAGTATTAATCCTCTTGAATTCTTCATAACTCTTCTACGACAACTCCATAGGGAAGGAATCACAACCGGTTCCGTTCAACCCAGACTTCATTGCTGGCTTTTCAAGCCCAACGAAGCCTTAGCTGTTATACCACGTTTTTTTTTGTCAGAAGCTTTGTTTCATAAAGTAAGAACTTATCCAAAAGCCATTGATTTTAACTGCATTTCTCAAAATTTTCTCCAAGTATTTTACATTTCCAAATGCGTGGTCAGTGTTCCTTTTATTAGTTATAAAGCCGTCACTGTACAATGTATAATCTATTACTTCTGTGAGAGCAGTACGTTCGTATCCCAAACCTGAATTTTTATTCCAATAGTTGTGTTTGAATTGCAATAAATCATTGTAATACTTCTCTTTAATGTAAGATATATCTACATAATCTAATG
>JAWOEM010000550.1:0-9223 GCA_046482785.1 Salinivirgaceae bacterium | reverse complement strand
AAATTCACCAAACTCATCTCATTATTGGTCATCGAATACCAAACAGAATCGTTCTCGACTCTGTAAAACAACTCATCGCGAAGTAACCTCTCAAAGTGAAATGTTGAAAATTTTATCTGTAAATGATTGGTGTTTTGACCAATATCGACTTGAATTCGCTGACCGGTTTTTTTAATTTTCCCGGATGCATTTACATCGAGATTAAACTCTTTAAATGGGCGAAACAAAGTGTCGGGAGAGATGGCTACACCCGCATCATGCAAAAACACAAGTTTATTCTTTATATGTAAGGATTTTTTCACACTTGAGCTGCGCAAACCGCATGAAGCATCGAAAAATTGAGTTTGTGAATGATTCGCCGAATCCATACCATGGACTTCTACTCCATTAAAAGAACTGATAAATAGCTTATTATCGAAAGCGAACACATCTCTAACGGTTTCTTTACAACGAACTTGAGAAAGCGTATCGGTTAAACCTTTTAATACGTCAATTTTTCCACCTTCGTAAGCAGTAAACAGGTGAACACCGTCGCTTCCAAAGTAGCTATTTGCGGAAAGGGAGATTTGGTTAACAATTTTATCATGGGCAAAAACCCACAGCGAATCGTCATTGGCGGCATACAACTGATCATTAGCAACCGCTAAAAAGCGAATTCGTTTTGATTTTAGCGCGAGTGTCGAGCTTTTTCCATCATTAAGATTATGCTTATGTATTCCCTTCAAGCCAATGGTATAAAAATGCCTCCTATAAAATGCCCCTGAATAGTTTACATCATCAATATTGGTCAATGTATTTTGCAATTTCCACTGGTCATTAATTTTGGAAACCAGTGCAATTTGGCGTATTCCCATAAGCACAAGCCGGTGCCCTTGCAATACATGTAAATGATGAGCAACAAATGGCAACGATAGTAATTGCTCAGTTTTGTTGGTTTCGGTGTTTAGCATGAATAACTGTCGATTGGCGAGCAGCAACAAGGTATCTCCAAAAGTGGCAATGTCGTTATATCTTACATTTGCATGAAAATGCACCGAAGGAAAATTTCGGACTAAAAAATTCCGGATATAGAACAGCCCTCGCGACTTTGTTCCAATCCATACCCCCCTATTATCATCAATAAAAATACTAGTAACTTGAAAATGTTTCAATAACGTGTCTGTTGCGCCTGTTTTTTTGTATCGTACCACCAATCCTTTTCCATACAAACTTTCGAAGGTTGTACCATTCACTTGTTTTTGATCCATCACATGATTTGCTGTAAACCGGGCGCCAATGGAATCGAAAGTGGCACTTATCAACAAATTTCCATAATAAATACAGGCATTATCCTCGTCATTGGCAACCGTAATGTTTCCCGACCTAAAACGAGGATCGGCCATTAGGGTATCCAATTTGAGTTGTAAAAAATACACAAACTGCAAATTCCAGCGTTTATCAAGCCGGCGAAGCAGCCCTTCCAGCAAGTCGCCGCGTGTACTAGGACGAACAACTGCCACGCTATCAGCAGTAAGTTTAATGGTGTACCTGCCATAGGTTTGAAAAACCAACGTATCATGATTTTTCCGGTATGTTGCATTAATGGGAGCACGCTTATAAGAATACTCTTCTGTTTTATAATGCCCCAAAATGTTATTTCGCTTTATATTCCATGTTTCGCAATCGATAGCGCTTGCCCAAATACTGGAATCGGCATCGGCGTAAAGCGCCACTATATTTTTTGTTGCCAATCCGGCATCGGGAGCAATGCGCACAAAGCGCGTTCCATCGAACCTGTACAATCCCTGAGCCGAGGCAATCCAAATGTAGCCAAACCGATCTTGTTTGATATGGTTAATTTGCGACACAGGAAAATCGCCTCGTCCGTTAAACGAAACAATATCTGGTTCTTGTGCGCCCAGTATGGAAGCAGCAAGAGCAAGAATCACGAAAAGTAATATTTTAAGCTTTGTAGCCATCCACAATAATTACGAACTCACCTTTTGGTTGTTTTTTCGTAAAATGATCGGTAAGTTCGGCTAATGTTCCCCTTAGGGTTTCCTCGTATATTTTCGATATTTCTCGACTCACCGACGCCTGTCGCTCTTGTCCAAAAAATTCGCCCATCTGGGTGAGTGTTTTCACTATTCGGTAAGGCGACTCGTAAAACACAATGGATTGATCTACAGTGGCCAAAAACTGTAGCCTCTTTTGACGGCCTTTTTTATGCGGCAAAAATCCCTCAAAATAAAACCGATCGCAAGGCAAACCGGAATTAACCAATGCGGGAACAAATGCGGTAGCGCCGGGTAAGGTCATAATTTCAACTTCGGCTTTTACGCATGCCCGCACCAGTAAAAATCCCGGATCGCTAATGCCGGGCGTGCCGGCATCGGTAACCAAGGCTACGGTTTGCGCTTGAGCCATTTCCACAAAACGCTGTAACTGGTTGTGCTCATTAAATTTATGATATGCTTGCAACGTTTCGAAGGTAATGTCGAAGTGCGACAATAAATTCCGGGTTTTGCGGGTATCTTCTGCCAATATTACATCGGCTTCTTTCAGCACTTCAATAGCGCGAAACGTCATATCATTTAGATTCCCTATGGGTGTGGGTACAATGTACAGCATATCTTTATTTTAAAAATCGGCGATAAATAAGTTCCATAAAGTTCTTAAAACTCTCTTTCTCCTGATCGAAAACGTAGTGTTGCTCCAGAAAATTGAGTGCTTCATCCATGTCTTGCATGCTGTTCACGGCATTTACAGCTTCTTTATATTGTTCGGCATTTCCTCCAAACAACTCTTTAATGAACCAAACTTTATCGTTCAGCTTAATCGACTTAGTTAGGTCGGCAATTGGATGGTGTTGTAATTTCGATGCAAGATCTTTTTGTGCAAAATGAGCTGCCATGCGATCGTTCAACGAGCTCGATACATCAAACTTATCGGCAATTATGCGTCCGTTTACGTCTGACATACTTTCCTCAGAGTATTTTTCCTGTTGCCATTGGTCATCTACAGGTGCAACATCGGCAGAATGCGGTTCAGCTGTTGGCGTGTCATAAACCTTCGACTCTTGTTCTTCAGGCTCATCCAGTGGTTTCTCCACGATTTGCTCGTCAGCATGGGCTACATTTTCTTCTTTTTTTGGTGCAGGTTGCTCCTCTTTCACTTGCGGAGGCTCCTCTTTGGGCTGTTCAATTTCTTTTTTTGCAATTTCGTCAGAATCAGCAATGGCCCCATCCGTTCGAACAGCTTTTTGTTTTGCAGTAGAATCGGCTACAGTTTTTTTTCGGCTCTTCGTCTCTGTTTTTGGCGTGTTATCTGTTGCTTTTTGCCCAAGCGTATCTTGCAACATTTCAAACTCTTCGTAAAGCGAGCGCACACGCGACTGCATGAGCCGCACCTCCATGGCAGAAAGGACTTGTCCCGGATCTATACTTCCCAAAATATCGGTCAACTCTTCTAAATCGTTTTTCAAATATTTTATTAACTGATTCTCGTTCATCATTCTTCTGTGTATTATAGTTTTGGACTACCAAAGCGGAACCACATAAATAATTAGGCTGTAGCCTGATAGCATTTTTTTTCGCGCATTCAAAATCTTTAAAAGAGTATATTTTTTACTTATTGCTTGCAGGTTCTGAACGCTTTGCAAAGCTAAAACTTTTTTGGCCAAATACGGCACATTCTTCTAATGCTATAATGATGAAACGTACACAATTTCACCCAGTCTTAAATTAGAAACTGTCCATAAAGTCGGGGCTGTTCACTGAACAAACTCGTTTTTCAAGGCTTGCGAAACTCAGAATCGTTGAGTTTAGTGGTGTAAGTGATACGAGTTTGAGTGAGTATAACGCAGAACCTTTAGCTCACTTACGCCATATAAATAAAAGTGTTTGTATGAAAAAAAATCCAGTTTATTGACGAACACTTATTAAATCTACAATTGCCGAACAGTCTTTTGCAGCCTAAATTTTGCAGGCATTTTGGGTGTAAAAAATTAAATCCTTACGGATTTGGGTATCAATGGGAGTTAATTATGCCAAATAAATGATAATTTTGCATACGACAACAGGGAAGAATTCGAAAATCCTCACAAAATAAGCGACTTAGTAAAATGACGGGAGTCGCCACATCATAAAAAAAGGAAATGCTACGACACTCTGAAATTATAGAAACACACCGTTCGGGCTGGATTGAAGTAATTGTAGGTTCCATGTTTAGCGGCAAAACAGAAGAACTCATCAGGCGACTCAAGCGCGCTCAAATTGCACGGTTAAAAGTCGAAATATTCAAGCCAAAAAAAGATGTACGCTACTCCGAAGCCGATGTGGTTTCGCACGATTCAAACGCAATTCGGTCTACGCCCATCGATGGATCAGAAAACCTACTGATGCTGGCCTCGGGCAACAATGTAATTGGAATTGACGAAGCTCAATTTTTCGATAATAATTTGGTACGCGTTTGCAACCAACTGGCCGATCAGGGAATACGAGTTATTATTGCCGGTTTGGATATGGATTTTCAGGGCAAACCATTTGGCCCCATCCCCCAACTACTGGCTACTGCCGAGTATGTTTCGAAGGTCCACGCCATTTGTGTGCGATGTGGCGGATTGGCTCAATTCTCGCATCGCATGGTGCCCAACCAAGAGCAAGTGCTCCTAGGCGAAAAAGACGAGTACGAACCGCTATGTCGGGTTTGCTACAGAAAGGCAACAACCGAAAGCCCGGCCAAACACTTAAAGCAATAAACCGTAAATGTTATCAATTAAAGAAGTCGCAACAATTATTGATGGAACGCTCGTAGGCAAACAAAACGGGAGAATAAAATACTTGCTTACCGATAGCCGCAACATCACAACCACTGAGGAGGTGCTATTTTTCGCCATCGATGGACAATTTCACAATGGTCACGAGTTCATTCCATCACTTCTGGATCTGGGTGTCAATGAATTTGTCGTATCAGAAACTCCGCCCCCGGAGTGGACTACAAAAGCATCGTTCCTTGTGGTATCAGACGTCATTGAAGCATTGCAAAAACTGGCCGCATGGTGGCGCAGCCAATTCACCATACCAATAATCGGCATTACGGGCAGCAACGGAAAAACCATTGTAAAAGAATGGATTGCCCAATGCATTGAAGACTCTAAGCGGCTTACACGAAATCCGGGCAGTTACAACTCTCAAATTGGAGTTCCATTATCGCTCTGGATGCTGAATACCGATGCCGAACTGGGAATTTTTGAAGCCGGCATATCGCAACCCGATGAAATGCAAAAGTTGCAACAAATAATGCAACCCACCATCGGTATATTTACCAACATTGGCGATGCACATCAGGAACATTTCCCCAGCCTGAAAAGCAAACTGATCGAAAAACTCAAATTATTCCACACGGCAGAAACCATTATTTACCGAAAACGGAACAACTGGACAGACGAAATTATTGAGCAAACTTTTCCTGCCCACCGACTTTTTAGCTGGTCGTTCTCGAAAAATGCTCAGGTTGAGGCATGCTTGTGTGCCAATAATCATTTACAAGTTACCCATAAAGGAAGCGAACTAAATTTCCAATTACCCTTTACCGACAAAGCCTCTATAGAAAACCTGATGCACACCATCACCACGCTTTTCTACCTCGGTTACACAACTCAATACATTAAAAACTCCCTAAAATTACTACGAGCTGTACCCATGCGCCTGGAGCAAAAGGCAGGCAAGAACCAAACCACCATCATAAACGACAGTTACAACTCAGACTTAGGCTCGCTGGCCAATGGGTTAGATTTCTTATCGCAGCAAAATCAACATACACATAAAGTAGTAATTCTTTCAGATATTCTGCAAAGTGGTTTTTCAAAAGCAAACCTTTACCGCGAGGTTGCAATGCTAATCAACAATCACGAACCCGATCTTTTGCTTGGAATTGGCAGAGACATAAAACAGTTCGAGGATCTTTTTTCTGTGGAAAAACATTTTTTCACCACCACCGAAGAAGCCATCGATTTTTTAGAGCAAACACCTGTAACCGATGCAACCATCTTGCTAAAAGGCAGCCGGCAATATCACTTCGAAAAAATTGATCGTCTACTGGAATTAAAATCGCACCGAACCATTTTGGAGGTGAATCTCAACAGCCTGGCCGCCAACCTCAACTATTTCAAATCGCTGATAAACGACGAAACCGGAATTATTGTAATGGTAAAGGCATTTTCGTACGGAAGCGGCTCACACGAAATAGCCAACATACTCCAGTTTAACCACGTTGCCTACCTTGCTGTGGCTTTCGCCGATGAAGGTGCCGAACTTCGCGGCAAAGGAATTGAAACACCCATAATGGTAATGAATCCCGATGTGTCGGATTTTGAAAATATTATAGACTACAAACTACAACCGGTAATATTCGGACATCATATTTTGAATAAATTTGCCGCCTATGCCAATGACAGAGGTCAGCGAAACTTCCCTGTACATATAAAGCTCAACACGGGAATGAACCGCTCGGGATTTAACGCATCGCAGCTCACGGGTCTCTGTAAAGAGCTTAACAGAAACCCATCTATAAAAGTAAAATCGGCCTTTTCGCATTTGGCAGCGAGCGACGAGAGCATACATGATGCATTTACGCACCAACAAGCGAAAGAATTTCTTCAAATGGCCAACACCATTGAATTACAGTTGGGTTACCACATAAAACGGCACATTCTTAACAGCGCCGGCATCGAACGGTTCCCCGAATACCAATTCGACTACGTACGACTGGGAATTGGGCTATACGGCGTAAGCCAACTCAATGAAGATATAAAACAAGTAAGTCGGCTAAAAACCCGAATTGCACAAATCAGGGAAGTAAAAGCAACCGAAACTGTTGGTTACGGGCGCCAAGGCACCATAAACGAACCCACTCGAATTGCAACCATCCCCATTGGTTATGCCGATGGCTTTCGCCGATCCTTAGGCAATGGAATTGGCAAGGTTTGGGTAAACGGAAAACTGTGCCCGGTAGTGGGAAACATTTGCATGGATATGTCGATGATAGACATTACCAACACACACGCAAAAGTAAACGACGATGCAATTATTTTTGGCCCCGAACTACCCATTACACAAGTAGCTGAATGGCTAAACACCATACCTTACGAAATATTAACAAGCGTTTCGGCGCGCGTAAAACGCATTTACACAAAAGAATAAAACCATGTTACAAACCGTTTTCATTATTGGCATTACAGCCGTGGCATTCATTATTGGTCGCAGCATTCGCGATTTACTCAAAAAGAAACGCCCCGTACGTCAGAAAAAAGCACGCCGCAAAGGCATAACCAAACTATTTGCAAGCATTGCGCTCCTCATTATCATAATGCTTATTATTACCGTTTCTTTGGTTTTAGGCGTTGGCGTATTCCACCAAAAAGTTGGGTGGCAACAACTCATAGCCTATTTGGTAATCGATGGGTTTGCCGTGTACATGGTCGTTTTATTGGTCGATTTTTTGAAAAAGTATTGATATTTTCGTATCTTTTAGGTGTCGGCACTTGATTAATCAATGGGTTCGGTTTAAAAAGGTTTTCAAATCATTCATGTTTCACAGTTGGATAAATAGCTAATATCCAATCTATTGGATGATGAAATAATGTCGCACCTGACGGCGCTCGAACGTTATGTCATAATGCTATTTCTACCATAATTCCGCACCTATCGGTGCTTTCCGAAATAAACTAACCTCGTTAGAGGCGATATTATGGTAGAAAATTGATCAAAAATGAAATATCGCCGCGATGTATCGCAAAATTAGGATTACAAAAGAAATTATCGGCAAACGTGTAAGGGATAAAACAGAATTTATTTGCATAATTCGTTATAATACAGCTTATTGTCAAGGGCGAAACTTCAGTAAATTACTACACGCTGAAAATCTGTTTTGCCCTGAACCTAAGGGTGACGGATTTTCAACCTAGTACTCCCATCGACTGGCAGATAGGGGCAAATAAGCTGCTAAAAATCATATAATACCCTTTTTATACCGGAGTCATCAATACAAAAAAAACCGAATAACTATGCAAGAAGATCATCCATACGCGAAAGTTGCCCGAGAGGCCGTTACTGCATTTCTTAAAGAAGGCAAACGACTAAAAAAACCGGACAATTGCGACCCGGCATTTTTATTAAAACGCGCCTGCTTTGCATCTATTCATACAAAAAAGGGCGATTTGCGCGGCTGCATTGGCACCATTGAACCGCAATTCGACAATTTATTCAACGAAATTGTGCAAAACGCCATTTCTGCAGCCACGCGCGACCCTCGCTTTGCCGCCGTAAAAGCAAAGGAGCTCGATTCAATTTACTTTACAGTAGATGTGCTTAGCGTACCCGAAGTAACCACCCCGAACGACCTCGACCCCAAGCGCTTCGGACTGATAATTACTGATGGTTACCGCAAAGGAGTATTGCTTCCAAACCTCGAAGCAGTTGATACCGCCCAGCAGCAAATAGACATTGTAAAGCGCAAGGCAGGAATAGCTATGCAAGCCAATGAGAAGCTCACATTTCTAAGGTTTACCAGCACGCGGTACGCGTAGGTTTTAAACGCGCGCGTAAACGAATATCACTGTATAACCACCTGTGATTCTACACTCGAACAGACTACCTGCCTGTTCCTATTACAAAAAAAAAACGAACCGCATTAAAAAACAAAAACCAATGCACGAAACACAATTCTACAGAAACATCACTTCTACACAGGTACAATGCATGTTGTGCCCACACACCTGCAAACTAAAACCGGGAGAAACCGGAGTGTGCAAAGCCCGTAAAAACATCGATGGAAAATTAATAAACCTAGGCTACGGGCGGCTTAGTGTAGCCGCTGCCGACCCGATAGAAAAAAAGCCCTTTTACCATTTCCACCCGGGCACAGAGGTACTGTCGGTAGGTGGCTACGGCTGCAATTTTAGCTGCAACTTTTGCCAGAACCACTCCATTTCGCAAGTATTTGTTGAACAAACAGCAAAAAGTCACACGGTACAACCAAAGCAGTTGGTAGAAGAAGCCCTTAACCATCAGGTCAAGGGCGGAATAGCCTTTACGTACAACGAGCCAGTCATTAACATTGAGTTTATGATCGATACCCTCAAACTGGCTAAACATCATAACCTAGCCACTTCGGTGGTATCGAACGGGTATATTAACCCCAAGCCTTTGGCAGAACTCATTGAATATACCGATGCATTTAATAT
>JAWOEM010000492.1:0-12944 GCA_046482785.1 Salinivirgaceae bacterium | reverse complement strand
CATTGTATTACAGGTTATTTTTTGTTCTGAAAACCAGTTCTCCCCATAGTTTGGGGTTATTGTTAAAGCCTTCGGTTCCGGCCGAGTTCCAGCGTTCTTGCTTTGTTCTGTTGCCTTTTTCGTTTGCTAAATCGATGGCAAACTCAACGCCGTATACCGCATTGGGTATAAACCCGGGAATATCTAAAGATGCTAATGGAATGGCAATTTCAGCCTTGTAGCCATTTTCGGTAGCTTCGATGTGCGTAGCAACATTCTCCAATGCTACATTTCGCGTCCAATCCCAAGCCTCGGTGTTTTCACTCATTGAAATACCAATGTGGCGGTCTGTGCTTCGGTAACGGTTTCGGCGTATGGTAACCGAAGGGTCGGTAGCAAAGGCTATTTCAAATGCATCGCCATTCCAAATATTTTCTTTGTGCCGCTTATTTACCAGCGGGCTGTCGTCTTTGACTTGAATAAATGCATACAGGTTTTTATCATCGGCGCAAAGCTGAACGGTTTGCTTGCCCACTTCGGCCTTTTCTACATGGCTCCATATGGGGTCGTCGGCTTTTCCATCGATTGTAATGCCGGCTTCATCATCAACCACAGTTGTGTACCGATTGAGGAAACTGCCTTCGAACGGAACCACCTGTATTTCATCTACATAAATGGCTCCCGAGGCTTCAAACTGAATTATTAATTGCTTAATATTGTAATAATTGGCGTTATTTTCGTTCCAGTCGAACTCAGCAAATGGCAGTAAAACCGTAGTCCAGCCCGTATCGGTAATTACTTTGTCGCGAATGGCGTTGCTCGATAGTCCCAACCACGCCTGACTGCCGCTGTAATCTTCCAATGAGGCAGCCAAAGGCAAAGCGCCCAGGTTTCCGTTTACCGATTTAACTTTCAGCTGAATGGCAGCTTTGTCAAGAATTTGTGATATGTCTTTCGGCGCCCATCCGTCCCAACCGAACCCAATTCCCATCCAGGGGCAATCGGCCGCTTTCTTGTCCCACTTCCAAAGCATGGAGGCATTGCCTGAAAAGGCCGTTTCTTGCGTGTTTTCTACCGTTAAGCATTTCGGTGCTTGGGTAAACCATACTTCGCTCGACAAATTATTATCATAAATATTAAGTGAGTAAAAGTTGCCAATGCCTTTTGGCTTGGGTTGGTCTGAAGGTGCATCGAACAGGGCTTGCTGCTTGAAGCTTACGCACGAAGTAAACCCAACCAGAATAAGCAATAATATGGCAAAATATTTATTCATATGATTAGGGGTTTAGCGGTGCATCTTCAGTAAAAATTAAATAATCCATCAGGGTTTGGCTGTAGCCCGATGAGGGATTTGCCAGCATAAGTACAGATACTTTATGCAACATATCGGGATTGTGCACCCCGTTTCCGTTAGGAGTGGTTGGTTCGCCATCGGCCAGTGCAGCCAAGTCTGAATATTTAACCGAAATAAGTTGCCAACCTGGTTCCAGGTCTTCTTCCAACTGCAAAGAGTACATGTCTTCGGAGCCTTCGTTGAATGTTCCGTCGCCATTTTCATCTTCGCGAAACTGAAACAATACCAATGCATTGGAAATGTCCTCGGGCACGTTTATCAAAACATTAAAATACACGTTATTGGCATTTTCATCTAATGCAAATGTTGTTTCTCCATAGGCCGAAGCCGGGAACTCGATCATACCGATAAGCCAGTCCCAATTTACAGTTCCACCCATATCGTAGTAGGCGTTTCCTTGCGGCGCTGCATCATCGGTTACGATGTTAAAGC
Source organism: Salinivirgaceae bacterium (assembly GCA_046482785.1). GTDB lineage: Bacteria > Bacteroidota > Bacteroidia > Bacteroidales > Salinivirgaceae > Salinivirga. Next base: position 11,179 of record JAWOEM010000492.1, on the reverse strand, counting down.
TCATATCGGCTCCCGACTGCGTAAATATGTCCCAGTTGGGGTCTATTTCGTTTTCAAAATCGGTTAGCAACAAGCCTTCGTTCACTTTTGTGCTAACCACACTGATGGTATCGTACAAGTACGTGGTATCTAACGGTATGTAAAGCTCCACCTGGCACTGTTCTTCTTTGAACATGGGGAACTTTGTGGTGGAGCCGTTCCATGTGGCATTTGCCGCGTTTAATTCGTTAGACGTTCCCTTAATTGACTTTTGGGCACCTGAAGTAAGTCCGGTAATTTTCAGTTCCCACGCCGTGGTGGCCGAAAATGTGGCTGTAAAGTAGGTGGTTTCTCCATTTGCAAAATCAATATTTGCATTGCTTGGTTCCAAAGCGTCAATTACCCTGAAGTCGCCATAAAGGTCGTTCAATGGTGGCCCTTCAAATAACTCATCGTCTTTGGAACACGATGCCATAAGCACTATGCCTAGCAAGGCTATGATATATGATATTTTCATTTTTATAATGTTTTATAATTAAAATTTCATTTGAAACACTACCGCAATCCGATTGAAACCATAATCGGGCTTTTGCGTCAGTTCTTTATCGCTCCATGTGTATTTTTGATACAACGCCTGTAGGGTCATTTTTTCGGCAAATGTGTAACGCAATCCCGCGCCCAGCATGTCTTCTTTTAAATCAGTATTGAAGCTGTGGAAGTAGTACACGTCGTTTTGTTGGTCGCGCTCCGCAATTTCTTCGTTCCCTTTTGCTGTGTAAAGCTGAACCCCGGCCAGCAGTTCGAATTTTTCGACAAATTCAAAGGTTAATCCTGCTCTGATTGTTTCTGTTTTCAGGTCGACTTGCTCAAACTCCAAGTCGCTTTCGCGCTGTGTGCTGCCATTCTCATATCCCAGCTGCACGGCTATTTTTCGATCGAATGAGGACAGAAATTTGTCGATGTTTACAACGCCATCTACCGCCATAACCTGAAAATTTCTGAGTTCTTCGGTTCCCTGACCGATAACCTCGTTGAGGTTTTTGTATGTGGCTGTTAGGCTGTAGCTGTCGTTTTTGCCCTGATGCATTAGTGTAAAATCGAAACCGGTACGGTTTGGTGTGGCCATTCCGTAAGGTTCAATATTGCTATATTGTGGATAAAACGGCAATAATTTATTGGAAATTTGGGTGTTGTACATCGATGGGTCGTTCATAAAATCCCACATTCCTACGGGACGTAATATTTCGTCGCCCGTGTAGCGTTCGTATGCCATTGGGTTAACCCCAAACTTTAATCGGCGCATTTGTGCTCCGGGGCTTCTGAAATTTGCTCCCACATCGCGAAAAGCGGCTTTGAATGTAATTTTTAGCGGATTGTATGTGGCCTTTAGTTCGGTGAAACCGAAAAAATCTTCGGTGGTGGGTAAGTCATCGTTATTTTCGATGTATGCTTTTGAAGCGCCACCTTCGCCATTTAGTTCGAAGTGCATATTGTTCAAATCGTACTTTAGAGCGTAAGTACCCGAAATTACAGGGTTTCGCAGGTAAAGCGTATCGGTTGATGTGCCCTCCAAATCGAACATATTAATGTAATTGACCCCTGCAGTTAGGTATTTACTCTGAATGAGTGAAGCATTGGCCCCGGCAAATAAGCGCTCTTCGGTAGGTCCAAAATCTGTAGGATTGATTCTTGAGGCAAAGAAATTGAATTTCATTTCTTCGGCCAGTTTGCTGAATGTCAGTGCAAAATCAACCGCCGCTCCTTGTTGGCGCCAGGTATTGTCTTCGTTGTAAAACAAATCGTTGTGAAGCATATCGCGGTACATTTTGAAAATGTCCAGCGATTTTTCTGCAAAGGCTTCATCGTAGTTGTGTAGGGTAAAAGGAGTGAGTTTGTAGTTGATGTCGCCCAACTGATATCTTACCGTATTTGCGATAAGCCCTTTTACGTACAATTCGCGTAAATCGAACGTAATGCCAGAGCCCCAAAAGCCGCCATATTCATTACGAATACGCACAGTACCCCGAATAAAGGTGCTTTTATTGGGTCTGATGTTTGCCGACAGATCGATTAGTGTGTGTCCATAGTGTGTTTTCGGCACCGGCGTACTATCAGCCTGGGTTATTTCATCCATGAAGATGGTACTGCGGGCGTATCCCGAAACCCACATCTTTTTCGGTGGAACTTGTCCAAACGCATTGATGGCAAGAACAACCATTGTGACAATTATAAATGCTTTTTTTATCATGCTTTTAATTTTCTATTCATACTATTTGTTCGTCAATAGACTCTATTTATATTGTTTCATCACGAATGAATTAGAACATGAGTTTTAACTCCAGCGTGGTTTCTGTTCCTTTAAATTTATCCTGATCAAAGTTTTTATCTTCGAATGAGAACCAACGGTGGCGCATCATCAGTACGGCATTGCGGCCAAGCGAATAATCTACGCCTAGCCCCAACCCTTTGCCATACTGGTTTCTGGGTTTTCCAGTGTTAATGTCCACCTCGGTATCGTAATTGGCAATGGTGCGCTCATATCCAATGTAGGTGTTGAGAATAAAATCGTTGGTTACAAACCAGTAGGCCTCCAGCTCGTTTGTGTACTGCCTGATGTATGCCTTTTCTGTGAATACGGGTATAACCGAATAGTTGGGCTGCGCTGTAGATATGCGACTGATTGAGAATACAAATAATTTGCGGTTCAATACATCGAAATGTGCTTTTGCTTGCAATTCGGCTCCGCTGAAATGTTTTTTATTGATTACCTCGCCCAACTCGTCGTCGGTGAGGTTAACTACTTCGTACACATTTCTATAGCCTACGGTATATCTGTTGTACGGGCCCACATCGGAGGGGAAATCCCAACGCCAGAAGCGGGAGCGTGTAAGTTGGTTTACTACATGGTTATAGGTTAACTGGTTGCTTATGGCTTTAATTTCCGATGATGCACCAATGGCTCCTGAAATTTGTATGTTTTTGAGCGGCACCTCAGCATTCAAATTGAAACCCTGACGGTTATTGGTCATCATGCCTAATTCGACCATTGAGCTGGCAAAGGGTTGTAAAACGCCTTCGCTGGCGGTGGTTTCTGCAGCTGTTTCCGATATGCCTTCTACAATGGAGGTATTCCAAAATACCGCACTGTTATTAATTATTTCGCTTCCCAGCCGAAATGCATGTAATTCTACATTGTAGCCGCCTTCAATTTCCGGTGTTCTTACTTTTAGGTTAATGGCTTCGCCCCAACCACCGTCGTATTGTGGTGCAAAGTATTTTCCTGCTCCGGTTTCAAGGTGCACCATAAATTTTTTAATGTAGGCTTGTGCTTCCAGTGTAGCCAAATTAAACCCGGCGGTTTTTTCTTGTAGGCTATCTTTGTAAGTGAAAGAATTAAAGGTATTAATGCCTATGAAGCCTTCGCTTATTTGCTTGCGAATCTGTCCTCCGTAGGAGAAGTTTGGTACGTAAAGGTATCCGCCATTTAATTCGGTTTTTCCGGCCATGGCTTTAAATGATGTTTTTCCGGGCATGTTTTCCCCTTCCAGTATGAGACCTACAAAAGCCTTTTCGCCCCAGCGTTCATCTTGTTGAATATTCCCACTTTCGTAAAAGTCGGTGTAGCGTTGCGATACGTTGTTCCCGACCGGATCCCAAGGATTGGGTTCAAACAGCATGAAGCGATTGTATCCTTTAAATGAGGCCAGTGTAAGGTCACTCATTGAAACCCAGTGTATACCACCGGCTTTCACGCCAAGTGAGCCAAAACTTGTTTCGAAATTACCGTACAGATTAATTCCTAAATGAAGACCCAGGTTCCCGGCCATGCGTGTGCCGCCAATGGGATCGTATATGGAGGGCAGCAAGCTGTCGGCCACCTGACCGCTGTATGCGGAATTAATGGTTCCATTTAAAAATTGAAATGTATATAAGTCGAAGCCCCACGAAGTGTTTTTTGACGGGCGCCCGGAAAAATTCAGCATTAAAGTTGGCAGTTGACTATCATCACCAATAAAAACGGTTTTTTCGTTGGCTGGAGTCAATTCATACCTTTTGTGCATATCTGTATAGGTTCCAAAAAACCGGTAGTAGCCGCTAACCTTAAAGTTGAATAGTTCCGGTGATTCCTGCTTTGGAAATAGCCCAATATCGAGAATATTTTGTTTCTGCATGGCCGAGTCGGACTGAGCGTAGCCAAACTCAGCAATGAGCACACAAAATATGATATATAAAATTCGTTTTTTCATTGATTGGGAGTTTCGTTATTTTAGTTCGTCTATGTTTAGTTCCCTCTTTTTGAGCATAACCGGTCTGCTTTGTGGCATTTCATCGCCTCTTGGGTTCACGTAAAATGGCACATTGGCATAAGCCACTTTTCCCTGTTTATCGGCAACGGTTACAAATATGCGGTATGCACCTTCTTTTTTAGGCGCTCTAAAATGAGCCAGATTGGCTTTTGTTCGTTTTATGGTGCCGCGCACAGGATCAAGCGCATTTTCAAAATCGCCACCGGCTTTTACATCGTCGCTTTCGGGGAATATTTCCCATTGGTAGTTCAGATCTGAATGGTCGTCTGATGCAAAAACGGTTGCTGTGTATTTTTCGTCGGCAATGAGGTAAATGTCGTCGTCCTTTTTCTTGTCGTTCACTTTAATGCTGTCTAACGATGGTGCTCTGTTTTCTGGCCACTTGCCTGTCCAGCCATGCGATACGTAGTCTATTACTTCGGTGTATTCGCCTTTATTGGTAAATAATCCATACCACGTGGCAGTGGTTTCTTGCTTTTGCCCCCACAGAAAAACGTAGGAACCAATACACATTTCGGCATCGTCTTTTATACACCGGTAGCGCTCCTGGTATTTAATTGCTTTCTCGTGGCTTGTTTGTTCTATGGGTACGTTCCATTTTGTTTTGGGCACTTCCCAATGTCCATCGGGGCCCCATTCCGAAATAATGTACGATTTTTCCCAGCCCCAATTGCGAATATTGTCTGCTATGCTACAAGCTTCACTGTATGTGTTGATGCCATAAATGTCAATGTCGGGGCATTTTTCTTTAATCATCTTTACTTCGCGCTCGTGCAATCCGGCTGTAACTGTCGATATAGGATGATTGGGGTCGATTTCTTTAATCATTTTGGCAATGTCTTGTACGGCGTCCCATACCTTAAAATTGGTGTAGAAAAGGTCTACTTCATTTCCAACAGTCCAGAGCAACAGTGCAGGGTGGTCTTTGTATTTTTTTACCACTTCGGTAAAATATTCCAATTGCCCTTTAACGGCCTCTTTGTTGTTGTAGTCGAAACCGTGTCGCTCATGCTGAACCCATAACCCAAACATAACCGTAAGGCCGTTGGCATGTGCTTCATCAAGCACTTCCTTTGCTTCGTCGGCGCTCCATATTCGAATGGAATTTCCACCGACCCGGGCCAATGTTTTTAGGTTTCCTTTTCCTCCTGCACCATTAATGTAATATGGCTCGCCACCTCTCAGAAGCGTCCACTTTCCGTCTACTTGCTTTACCTCAACTTTTACGGGTTGAGCAAATAGCCCCAGTGAGCTAATTATGAGAAGGCTTATTATCAGGATTTTATACATAAGTGTAGGTTTAGTTTATAAAGAGAGTTGGCTTCTCTCTTAAAAAAAGCCAACTCTCTGTTCTTATTTATTGCTTGATGATTCTTCCTGTTACAACTTCATTGTTCTGGTTTGTGAACGTATACAAGTAAATGCCATTAGTCAGATTCGAAATGTCGAATTTGTTTGGCGCCACTTGCTCGTAGGTTACACTTTTTCCTATCACATTATACACGTTAAAGTCGTTTATAACAGAAGATCCTTTTACTACAAATGTGCTCGATACAGGATTCGGGTACACTTCGCCGCGAACAAGTGTTGGGTTCATTATTCCGGTGCCATCACCAAATACTACGTCGTCCCAGTAATACACGTCGCCAGCTCCGGCCGTACCAAAGTCGAAGAAAATCGAAAGCATGTCGAAGTTGGTCGAGGGATCGAACGGATTGGTTCCTTCGGCAACATTACTAAAATCAAATACCAACTGCTCCCAGGCATTTGCTACAGTTGTTGTAGCTTCTGTTTCAGCTGTTAATGTTGGATCTGTGTGGTCTTCTGCTTTTAAACGGACTTGTACACCGGCAGCAGGCGAATAAACGCTCACCGTAATTTGGGTTTCGGTAGCAGTAAATGGAATGGCGCTGGCCAGTCCGGCTTCGCTGCTCATGGTTGTTCCTGCCCATGTTTCAGCTCCGGCTGTTTTTGTAGTAATGGCAACGGTATCGTCGGCATTATCGGGGTTCTGACCCAATACGGTAGAGGCTCCGCCAAAGTCGGTGAGGGTGTAGTTTACATTTGGCTCATCGAATGTAATGGGCAGGTCTATTTGCTCTAAGTTGCCACTTCCGTCATCAAAAAATTCGATATCGTCGAAATAGTAGGTAGAATTAGCGCTTCCATCGCCAACCTCGCCAAGGTTGAAAATAATAATCACGTTATGATATGTATCATTCGACTGTACGCCAAAGTTAAACGTAAGTTCTTCCCATTCGTTTGCAACGGTGGTGTTCACACTGCGCTCTACAAAAGTATTGGGGTCGCTGTCGTTCTCTAATTTAAGCAGTACCGGAATATCAGCTGCCGGCGACCAAACTTTGATTGAGAACGTGTTGTTGGTTGTAAAATCTATGGCTCCATCGTGCACCAGGTAGGTGCCGCCCCATATTTCGCCACCGCTGCGGATGTGTTCTGCAACGTAGTCGCTGGTGTTTATTCCGGTGGCATCGGGGTTGCTGATTATTTGCGAATACCCGCCATCGAAATCGGTGAACGTTACACTGCCGGCGCCTGCTTCAAAGTCTACCGGGAATGTTACCTGTGCAAAGGTAACGGATGCCATAAGCATCATTGCTAAAAATTGTATACTCTTTTTCATAATTCTAGGTTTTAAATTGTTATTAATTTATTAGTGTTACAGTTATCCTGTTTTCGTTATTTGTCAATAATTCTTCGAGTTTGGTTTTATCTATAATAGCACAAGCTTTACCCTTTTTGTGGTAGTCGATGATAGTGCCGTTAATCGATAGGGTTCCAATTGAGTATTCGTTGTAATCGAATAATTCCGGGTTTTGATATTCGATGTGCAATCGTTTGTTTTGGAAATACAGCGATATTGAGGTTTTTCCATTAACATCAAACTGTTTTGCCATTAGTTTTGGGCAAATAGCCAGATTGCCTTCTTCGCCCCGAATGCCAAACATTTGAGTGGTAAGGGTTAACAAATACCACGATGAGGAACCGGTTAGGTATGCGTAAGCTCCGCGGTTTTCCGCATCGAAAAATGAAGGGATGCCCGGAAAATTTTTGGCTACATCTTGATTGGTGGCAATGGAATAGACATCATTCATTACTTCAAAGCCTTCGGCAGCCAATCCTTGCTTGTATAGGCCGTAGGCGAGCATAATGTTTTGCTGCATCCACTTGCTTCCGTGTTCTTTGTAACCATACACAAAGCCGGTAATGCGCCCCACGTTCAAATCCACGTTTTTAAAATGGGTTGTCAACCGAATGCCCGGACTTTCGGGATCTTTCAACACCGCTTTTACAGCGCTATAAGCCTCTTTGGCACTGGCTTGGTCGGCCACATTGCATAAAATGGGCATTACCTGCGAGGTTAAATCCATTTGAACCTGATTATTGACGTCACCGCCTATGGGTTGCCCCAAATTATCGTAATGTCCGTTGTAGAAACTCAGTCCGGTTTTTGTTGTAATTTTTTCCTGCGACTGAATAATGTCTCTAATATGATCAGATTTTGCGCTTAGGTCGGCAATGAGTTCATCAATACTGATGGTTGCTTTTTTACCGCTTACATTTTTTTGAACATTTTCGAAATAGATGTCCAAACGCCGTTTTTTATCTTTGGGCGAGTTGTAATCTACGGGTATGCTCATGTTAAGTCTGTCCAGTAAAGCTATTGCCTCTTCTAACAGGTCAATTTCTTCGTGGCCTTGTTTCTTCAGGTCTTTCAACAAGTGAGCTAAAACTTCAAAATTGTATGCGTAAAAGTTATGGAAGCAAACACTTTCGCCTCTGTCGCGTGCCATGTCGTAGGTATCGTTCCAGTCGGCTCCTTCGAGGAGTAAAATGTTATGTTCTCCAACGTTGTAAAAGGCTGATAATTGTTGCAAAAGCACGTGCTCAAACACACTGCCCTTGTATACCTGGCCATTGGTGTCTAATTGCCAATTTTCGTTTTCATTTGTCCAGTTCTCATCTACAACCCGGTTTCTGTGTGAGAAACGATCTTTCCAATAGGTTAACTGGTCAAAAAGAATTTGATAATCGCCACTTTGCTGTATGTAAAAATTAAGAATGAACACCGGCCATGCACCATGGTCAGCCCAGGTTCGAGGAATATTGTTCCGATCTGCAATAAATTCCCCCGGCTTGGTGCCGATAATGGTGGCGTTGGAGCCGTCTATGCGTATGCCTTTAAAGTTATTGAGCATTTCGCTGCGCGCACTATCCGGGTCTACCAGAAAAATGGAGAGAAGGTCTTGCCATAAATCGCGCCAGCCGCGCCCGCCACGTCCGTAACCAAAATCAGGCAAGTACGAATTGCCAAAAATCTGACGGCATTTTAGTTGAAAATTTGTCCACTTCGCCCAATTATTGAACTGATTGTCGGGCGTTTGAAACGATACCATTTTCACTTTCTCTTGCCAAAAGTCCAGGGTTTTTGTTAGCTGAGATGTCGCATTGGTGGGAGTGCCAAACTTCTGCTTCCATTCTTGTAAATCTTCCTTATTATCTGTTATTCCGTGTACAATAACCAATGTTGTGCTCTCTTCGGGGGCCAGTGTGGTTTCTTTGAAACGAAATGCGGCAATGGCTTCTTTTCCATGTAGTTCCACACTATTCACATTGGGAGCATCTTCTTCCATCATTACGGCTTGCGGATTGTCGAGGCTGCCTCCAGGGCCGATAAAATCGTGCATTTTTGCCCAAATATCTGTTGGAGCATCACCATTATTGTCGAAACCCAAAACGGCGTAATGGGTATGATTGATTTTATGCCCCGACTCGTCGTGCTCAATTTTGGGTTTTATGCGCACACCGTGTTTTTCCAGGTAGTTTTCCTGAAACATGGTTGTCACCTGTCGGTGATCTCTGAAATTGTCGGCAGACCGACCGTATAACGGCAGTGCATAAGTCCCTTTAAATGCCACCGGGCGATTGCTTTTATTGGTGATGCGAATCTGTAAAAGCTCTACTAAATGATCTGTTTCAGGTACAAAAACCGTTAGTTTCGTTTCTAAACCGGCATTTGCATGAAAGCGATTTGTTTCAAATGCTCCAAACTTACCTGTAACAGCGTACTGTTCAGCTTCGCTTGTCCATTTTTTCGCTTTTTGAAAAGCACTGTTTCCGGTGGCCGACCAAGGCAAATGCCCCTTGGCGGTAATCCAAAAATTTCTTCCCGATACCGTTCTGTGCAGCTCCTCGGTAACCGTTGGAGTGGTTAAATAGTTGTGAAACGATGAGGCAATGTCGCCTTTCAGTTCCGGTGTAACAAACGATTTTAATCCGAATGAATTCATCAGCGGAAAATAGAGCGGATGAAGGTGTTCGGCATTTGGAACAACGAAAGAGCCATCGTTCTTTTCTGTGAATTCCCAGTGGAATGGGTATGTATGTTGTCTTTTGTTCATAATATTATTTTGTTAATATTATTTCAAGTTCTTCTAACGATTTTCCTTTGGTTTCGGGAACTTTCATAATGATAAACGCCAATCCGAGCACTGCAAAAACCCCATAGATCATAAAAGTCGATGCATTTCCAATGGTGGACAGTTCCCAGGGAAACACCAGTTGCACCGAAAAGCTGACGGCCGAATTGATAAGGCCGACGAACGAAATGGCCAGCCCCCGAATTTTATTGGGAAACAATTCGGAGAACAGAACCCACATTACCGGCCCAATGGAGATGGCAAACGCTGCCACAAACCCAATAATTCCAATGAGAATAAGCATTGCATTGGCATTAATGGCATTTTTTACTAACTCGGCTTCATGCTTGGTAAACATGGTTTCACCAATAACTTCCTTGAGTGCCGATTTGAATTCAATATCGGAATGATAGGTTATTTCCTTCAGTTTTGTGATACCCGTTTTACTTATTTCGGCAGGCAAAAGCGCAATTCCTTTATCGTCGATTTTGTAGGTGGCAGATGAAAAACCGTATGATAAAATAAACATGAAGAGTGCTATGGAGCCAACACCATATATAAGAAGTGGTTTGCGCCCAAGCTTATCGATAAATAATATAGCAAGAACTGTAAAAACAAGGTTTGTTAGTCCTACAATAATTGCCTGAGAAAATGATGCATCGGTACCAATGCCGGTTTGTTCAAAAATCATGGGAGCATAAAAGAATACCGAATTAATACCTGTTATTTGTTGTAATACGGCAACCACAATTCCAATGGTAAGTACCAGCTTTAATGCAGGCTTAAAAAGCTCACCAATTCTTAGTTTTTCTTTCTTTTCACCTTTATTCAAGCTTAGTTTTACTAGTTCAATCTCTTTTTCTGCAACTTCGCTCGATCGTGTGGCTTTAAGTACTTGAATAGCTTCATCTAATTTGCCTTTCATTACAAGCCAACGTGGACTGCGGGGCACAGCAAACAGAGCGAAGAAATAAACAACTGCAGGCAGAAACTCCAATCCGAGCATCCAACGCCAGTTGTGTTCTCCAATACCTAAATTATGTACCCAGGGTAAATCTGTTTTGCCCAACCTCAGTATAAGGTAATTGGTAAAAAATGCTACCGAAATTCCTACTACAATGTTTAGTTGATTGAGCGAAACCATTTGACCCCGAATTTTCCCGGGAACGATTTCTGCAATGTACATAGGAGCTAAAATGAGCGATGCTCCAACACCAATTCCGCCAATCATGCGCGCAATAACCAAAATGATGAACGTAGGGGCAAATGCAGATGCAATCGCAGATATGGCATAGAGTAATGCTGCGTAAAACAAGGTGCGTTTACGTCCAATTCGGTCGCTTACGGGCCCCGCAACCATCATGGCCAGCGTTGAGGTAAGCGTTAGGGAGCTAACCGCCCAACCCAATTGCATTTTTGTTAGAGAAAACTCCAACTCAATGAATTTAACCG
>JAWOEM010000462.1:0-3887 GCA_046482785.1 Salinivirgaceae bacterium | reverse complement strand
GTTATTTTCGCGCTTCAACGACCTGAGTCTAACGCTAAACCGGAACGAATTTTCTTTCAATTCTGAGAAAGGATGGTGTCCACATTGCAAAGGGCTGGGACTGGAAGAATATATCGATACAGAAAAGCTTATTGACGACCCTGAAAAGTCGCTTCGCGATGGAGCATTGGTCATAACATTACCAAATGGATATACCATTTACTCGCAAGTAACCATAGATGAACTCCAAAAAGTTTGTAGCAGTGAAGGCTTTAATGTTGATGTTCCATGGAACCAATTAACGTCCCATCAGAAAGATATCATTTTGTACGGAAGCAAAAAAGTGAAGGTGCTATACGGAAAACACTCGCTCGAATCGCGCATGAAGTGGACGGGCATGACGGCTCGTCCGCGCGATGAAAATTATTATAGGGGGATTATACCCGTGATGCAAGAAATATTGGCACGCGACCGCAATGATAATATTTTGCGATTTGTATCTGCCCGAACCTGCCCCGTTTGCGATGGAACCCGATTAAAAACAGAAAGTAAAAAAGTTAAATGGCATGGGAAAACAATTTTTGAATACGAACGAATGCCATTTTCTGTGCTATTAGAAGAGCTGGGAGCGCTGAAAACAACTCAAAAAGGCGAACAACAGTTGATTAATGCGTTAATGCACCATTTGGAACAGCTGGTGAAGTTAAGTGTGGGACACATATCGGCAAATCGGCTTAGCGAAACCTTATCGCAGGGTGAGCTACGCCGCATGCGACTTTCTCAGCTTTTGCACAACGGACTAACCGGCGTTTTATATCTGTTCGATGAACCATCGATCGGTCTGCATCCCCGCGATGTAGAAACACTTATTCGCATGATGTACCGCCTTGTGAATCAGGGAAACACTGTTGTGGTGGTTGAGCACAACGAAGCAATTATCAATACTGCACAATACCTGATAGAACTTGGGCCGGGTGCCGGAACAAACGGTGGAAATGTAGTATTTTCGGGTACTCCACAACAGCTTTTTAAAGAAAAACCGGAAAATAGCCCCACAGCTACCATCAAAGACGCAATCATTAATAAAAAACCCACACTATCGGTTCCAAAAGAAACGTTTACGGTTTTGATTGAGCATCATCACAACATCACCAACCAAAAATTTGTATTTGCTAAACGAAGTTTGAACGTAATAACCGGTGTTTCCGGAGCCGGGAAAAGTTCTTTAATGACGCACGGATTGCTGAATTGCAATCAATTTGGGCAAATTGTTTTTATCGACCAAAAACCCATCGGTAAAACCTCGCGGAGCAATCCCGCCACCTATACGGGGCTTTTTGATGAGTTGCGAAAGCAATTTGCCAAAACCGAAACTGCCCAATTAAAAAAACTCAAGGCCGGACACTTCTCTTTCAACAATAAACAAGGTCAATGTGAAGCCTGCAAAGGAACAGGCGTAGAAAAAACCGGAATGCATATTTTCGAAGATATGGTGCAAACCTGCCCGGTGTGCAGCGGCGCAAGATACAAACCCGAAATACTTGAGGTTAAACTCCGCGAGAAAACAATACAAGCCATTTTGCAAATGACTGTTGATGAGGCGGGTGTGTTTTTTAATGGCGATAAAAAAATAATGCCCTACCTCCATGCGATGCAAAAACTCGGGTTGGGATATTTGCATTTGGGACAGTCGTCGACAACCCTTTCGGGAGGCGAAGCGCAACGCATTAAGTTGGCGTCGCAACTACATTGTGGGACGCACGAAAATTGCTTGTACCTGCTCGACGAGCCCACAACCGGACTACACGCTGCCGATATTCACAAACTTCTCAGCGCATTGCGCTCGTTCACTCAAAACGGTCATACACTTGTGGTGGTAGAACACGATGCACAAATAATTAACGCGGCAGACTGGATTGTGGATGTAGGCCCCGAGGGTGGCCAAAAGGGAGGACAATGCCTGTTCTGTGGAACCACTTCCGACTTTTTTAATAGGCACAGATCGGTGACAACCCAATGGCTCCAAACAGTGCCCGAAACGCCACGATTGGATGACCAAACAGACAACCCAGAAAGCGTTAATTTACAAGGAATTAGTACACACAATCTGCAAAACATCGACCTTGGTATTGCAATGGGTAGCTTTGTAGCATTTACGGGCGTATCGGGAAGCGGAAAAACTTCGCTCTTGCTCAATACCATACATGCCGAAGGCCAACGCCTATTTGCAGAAAACCTGAGCTCGTTTCGTCGGCTACAAATTCAATTTACAAGCGGGGCGAATGTGCAAAAAATTGTGCGAATGCAACCAACAGTTGCTGTGGAAGCAGATATTCAACGACCCGACATTACGGCTACCGTGGCATCGATTAGCGGCATTTACGATCTTTTGCGTTTGCTTTATGCGCGGTTTGCGACCAATTATACAGGGAAAAAACTCACTGCCGCCGACTTTTCGCTGGAAAACAGCTATGCTGTGTGTCCACGATGCGAAGGTGTCGGGGTAGAGAAAAAATGCGACATTAATAAGTTAATTCCATCGGCTGAAAAGCCACTACTTAATGGTGCACTAATTAATCATAAAACCACAGCATATTTTACCGGGCTGGAAAACAAATACGGTTGGCTACTACGTGCTGTGAGCAAAAAACACAATATTAAAATAGAGCTCCCATGGGAGTGTATTCCCGATATGGACAAAAATAAATTGCTTTATGGAACAGACAATCAAACCTACGAAGTGCAATGGGAATTTAAACGAAAAAACAATGTGGGAACACACACTTTTACAAGTGCTTGGAGTGGTTTATGTACACTAATCGAAGAAGAATATCGCATGCATTACCCATCGGCACGTGGCAAGCACGCACTTGAGCTTATGTGCGATGAAAAGTGCTCGCTATGTTCGGGAGCCCGGCTCAATGCAGAGAAACTTCAACACACTTTTGCGGGTAAAAACATGGGGGAAATACTTTCTTTAAGCATTCAAGAACTGCTAAAACTCACAAATTCGAATGTTTTTGATGCAATCTCTCCGGCATTGAAAAAGCAATTGCAAGAAAAATTAGGTTTTCTATCCAAAGCACAAGTTGGCTACTTACCCTTAAATCGCCCTGCCCGATATTTATCGACAGGAGAACTCAAGTGGATAAAACTGAATAGCATTTTATCGGGGAACCTTAGCGGTATGTGCATCATTCTCGACGAACCGGCAGCCGGCTTGCCCCCCAATGCCCAAACACTTTTGGTTGATATTTTAAAAAGCAGTTGTGAAAATGGCAACACCATTTTGGTAAGTACGCACCACAAAGAGTTGCTGTTGGCCGCAGATCGGATTATTGAGCTCGGCACGGGCGCAGGTGCAGCTGGAGGAAAAATTGTGGCCGATATTACCCCCGGTCAATTAAGCAATTATAAAAACCTTGTGGCCAATGATGTAGTGAAAGATGTTTCGCCAACGTACGAAAAAGTATTCGACAAAACGAGCAAAAATCAAATTCAAGAAATACAAACGGCCGATATCTATGAAAGTGCAATACATATAATAACTGGTGCTACCGGAAGCGGGAAAACGCAATTGCTAAATAAAATTGCAGCAGAAGCCAAAAAACTTGAACACCATACACTTATTATGGCAAATACAAAATTGCCCTCGGGCAATTCGCAAAGCACAATAGCTACACGAACCGGTTTGCTCAACGATTTAAAAACAGTTTTTGCCGGTGTGCCGGATGCCGATTTTAAGGCTGCCGATTTTAGTTTCAACAACAAAACCGGGCAATGTGCGCACTGCAAAGGTGTCGGAATCATTAAAACCACGCTTGATTTTTTACCCGATGTAATAGAAATATGTCCTGAATGTAACGGATTGCGCTATAATGATGCAATACTTTCTGTGCAATACAATA
>JAWOEM010000411.1:0-2867 GCA_046482785.1 Salinivirgaceae bacterium | reverse complement strand
TAAGACCGGCGTGTGCGTAGGTGTGTACCGTAAAACGGGGAAGGAAATTCTCGTAATGATCCATATGAACAATTAAGCTGCCCATGGTTTTGTTGAATAGGCGTTTATTAGAGTAGCTAGGGAGTGTATCTCCTAACTCGATGCTGTAATTCATGTCGAAATGATAGCCATAATTTACCGAAAGATTGAGTCCAGTGAGCGGGAAGTAACGTCGGTTGAGCGTATTGATTTCGTAGCCTATACTTGCTTTTTGATTTTTGAGCTGCCATTTAACAAACTCGTTATCTACAATAACTTTGGGTTTGAGAACCGTTCGCTCCAGGTTGTACGATGCAATAATTCGAGAATCGTTTGTAAGTGCGTACCGCAAATAGGCTTCGCCTGAAACATAATTATATTTGTATAGGCCACGCATTTCGCCATTTACGTATAACGGAACTTTAAAGGCATCGTTGTTGAACTGAGCACCCAAAACGTATCGTCTTTCATTTCCAAGGTATACGAAGTAGTCGACCATAAAGCCCGGGTTTTCCGATATGTTGGCTATAAGACTCAGGCGGCTTGCAGGTAACAGAAAGTCGCGAAATGTGCCGCTCAGTAGCATAGCTGCTCGTTTCTCGGAATCGTAATGAACCGAAGCCCCAATAAAACCGGTTGGTTTGGGTACCGCCTGCAGTACCAGTACCTTTTCGTTATTGGCATTTTGTTCAAATGCATAATGGAGACGATAAAAATACCGTGTGCCATAAACCCTGTCGATGGCGTTTTCTAGTTCTACACTCGTAAAGGGAGTGTTGGGTTGGATTCCCAATCGTGCCAGTACAAATGGCTTGTGTTTGTCCTGTATGCCCCGCAAAACTATGTCTTTCACAACCAAGCTTTGAGGCATTGTAAGTTTTTCTCTTTCCGATGTTTTTGTTAGGTTGAGGCTGTCGGCAACTTTTTTTAGTTCTTCGTATTTCTTACGAGCAGCTTCTTCTCCTCTAATAATTATTTCTATTCCATCGTTAAAGTCCGAAGCCTTATATTTACTCAGATTAGGCTCAATGTAAATGTCAACCATTTTTCGTTGCTCTTCGGCATCGAATATGCCCATAAAAAAAGAGGTTTGGCCGATAATATCTAAAACAGAGTTCAATTGTTCTCCACTTTTTAAAACACCTCCGGTATACGATCCAATGACAATGTCGGCGCCCATGTCTTTTATCTCCTGAACCGGAAAGTTGCGCCGCAGTCCCCCGTCAACAAGTAACCTGTCGCCCCACATTACCGGTGTGAAAACGGTGGGGATAGACATACTGGCGCGCATGGCCAGTGCTAGGCTGCCCGTGTCGAGCACTACGGCATCGGCGTTGGATATGTCGGCTCCAATGCACTTAAACGGAATGGGCAGCGAGTCGAAATCATGAATGTTGTGTGCCGGAAGTGTATAGTGGTTAAGCAGTTTCATGACACGCTGACCGAAAATCAGCCCTTTAGGTAGGCTGATTTCTCTCCCTTGAACAGGAAATTCTACAAAGTACTGTCCGTATTGGTCTTTTTCGTTAATGCTGATATCGGTGAGGTAAACGTCGTTGGATAGTACTTCTGACCAATTTTGACTGATTAGCATATGCTCAATTTCGTTGGCCGAGTAACCTATGGAGTAAAGTCCGCCCACAATACTTCCCATGGAGGTGCCTGTAATGTAATCGGGGGTGATATTCAGCTCTTCTAAAATTTTTAGTACCCCAACGTGAGCCATTCCTTTGGCGCCGCCACCACTAAGTACCAATCCTAATTTAGGGCGGTTTTCTTGTTCCTCCGTTGCGTTTTGTGCAACTGCTTTTGGAGCAATTACCTGCATAATTAGCAGGGCGAAAAGTAATAAGTTGATTTTTTTGATTAACACGATCAATTGATTAACACATTAGACTTAAGTACTAATGTCTGGGTTTCACTGCATCAGGTAACGAAAAAAATGAAGCAAATAGCATTAATTTATGGCTTATTTGCCCGTTTGTTTTACTGTCCCAAAGTTACTAAAACATTCTTTTTCTGTGCAATAAAAATGATGTTAAAACCTGATCGAATGTTGAGTTAATGTCGGCCGGCACAAAGTCTGTTTTGTATTGCAGGCATTTGGCTCGAACGTCCTCATAAAATGCGTTAATGTTGTGCGCATACTGTGCCTCAACTTCCTGAGGACGAAGCTTTAGTGTGTCGCCATTTTCCATATCGATTAGCTTGTATGGTCGATTTTCCAGTTGTAGGTTTTGCTCGAAACGGCTATCGTATACATGGAAAAGAACTACTTCGTGTTTGTTATAACGTAGGTGTTCCAGCGCTTTGTAAAGCGATTCTCTGTTGCTATTTTCAAACATATCTGAAAATATGATAACCAGTGAACGTTTTCCGGTTGCTTCAGCAATTTGGTGTAAAACACCCGAAAGCTCCGTACCCGATTGCTGCTTTTCGTTATACGAGGCTTGTAGTAGCTCATCGAGCATCGCGTAAAGCTTGTGTATGTGGGGCTGCGATAAGCGTGCTTTGGTGTGGAAGTACAAATCGTCATTGAACAACGAAAGTCCAGTGGCATCGCGTTGTTTGTTTAGCATGTGGATTATTGCCGCCGCTGCGTACACGCTAAATTGTAATTTGTTTGTATGGCTCTTGACGGGAAAATACATCGATGACGATGTGTCGATGACAATTTGGCACCGTAGGTTGGTTTCTTCTTCGAATCGTTTTACGTACAGTTTTCCGGTGCGTCCGTATAGTTTCCAGTCGATAAATCGCACCGACTCGCCTTTATTGTAGGCGCGGTGCTCGGCAAATTCTACCGAAAAACCGTGGAAAGGACTGCGGTGCAATCCGGTAATAAACCC
>JAWOEM010000100.1:0-6844 GCA_046482785.1 Salinivirgaceae bacterium | reverse complement strand
TGTTAAGATGTTCTTTAACAGGATTATCAACCTCCATATCTAAAATCATCAGGTCGCGGCTTTGAAACATAAATGCCAACGCTTCTGTAAACGCCGTATTCGGCACGCCGTTTAGGGTATAGTAATCGACATCGTACAACGAAATGGTTTGCTCCACATTATGTCCAAACTCATGAATTGCAATATTGTATCCTTTGTAATCCATTCCGCTTTCGGGAATTCGGGTACGCAAATGCGCTTTTGCACCCTTCATGCTGGCTCCCCATGCATGGCCGGATCCGCGGGCAGGATCGACAGCAATTTTATCTGATAAATAGTTGGCCTTCTCCTTATCGAATCCCAATTTGACCAAAATTGCGGGCAGTTCATCTTTCATTGCATCGGCATTGGGGAAGCGATTTTGTGTAGTGCGGTTCAATTTATCCTGATCGAGCATACTCCGAGTTTTAAAACCGTCGTACCAAATATCGAAAGGCTCCAAGTCGCGTCCGAGGCGTTTGCTAATAATGGCTCCAACCTCTTTTAAAACAGGTGAAGAAACAAACTCGACAAATAGTTTTTCGGTTTCCTGTTGCGATACTTCCATATTTCCATCGAATGCACGTTTTATGTAGGTATCAAGTGTTGGATAATATGGATCCATTGCCTTTACAGCGTGGAACAAATCCAATAGTCTTTCGTAACGAGTATTGGGCTCTGCAGCAGCTTCTTTCTTTTTGCCGTCGACAAACACTTCATTGGTAAACGGATTCCACTCAGGCGCATTATTATTTACCACCTCTGCCGGTATGGTCTGATCTACAATACGTTTCATCACCCGATAAAGCGTCCGCTGCTTATCTAACCCGTTTTCTTTGTCGGCATAGTTCGATTTAATTTCGTCGCGAATATTCCAATGCGAAAGTAATTTCATTTCTGCCGGAAAAAGCTTCTCTCCCGCCTCGTTTTGCAAGCGCCCGGCAAAAATATTGTAATCGGCAATATACATATCGGCAGCCGTTTCTATTTCGCTGTAATTAATTTTGTATTTTGATGGCACTCGTGCTGTAAAAAAGTCACCCATGCGAGCATAAGCCCACTGGCGACGAGACCATTGACCTCCCTTTTCGTTCTTTTCTGCCAAGGCATATTCGGGAAAGTTGAGTGTTACAATAAATGCAATTTTATTCTTATAAAAATCTGTTTGTAAATGCGCTCCTACACTATAAGCACCGAACTTCTGATCCACAGCAGTTACCTTTCCCATATCGAGATGCAATGGCTCAAGTAGCTCTAGACTCATTTGATTGAAATGACCGTAAAGAATTTCGAAATTGCGTGATAGTTTTTCGAAGGCAAGAGCACGATCACCATCATTGGACAGGAAATTTTCTTTGCAAAATGCAACAAACTCATCGTTATTTCCATCTTCAGGAAACCATAACGCAGCTGTTTGCTTAACCCCGCGTGCAACACGAGCCCGATCGACATCCGTGTACATTCCGGCAATTTCATCAGTTGCTTTATCGATGGTAGCCTTAGAAATGGTTGATTGTTGTACACTTGTGTCCTCACCATTGGGCTTCGTGCACGACGTAAACGCCACAGTAAGAACTAACACACAAATACTTACAATATTTTTCATATTTACTTATTTAATTGGTTTAAGACTTTTGACGCTATTCAAAAAACTACATAATAGTTCGAACATTTTGATGCACAAACCCTATGGCAAACTCCTCCAGCTCATTGGCCGTTTGGCGATGCTTCCGAAGTTTTTCCATATCCTCATCCTGCTCATTTAGCGGATGCTCTGTAAAAAAGGAAATGTGGTGAGCACCGGAGAAATTTATTTTTGCATACTCCGCAGCTGGTTTCGTGAGCGAAATAACAAAATTAAAATCATTGGTATTGATTTGATTTACGGCTTGCGATTGATGCCGCGTAATATCGATAACTGCCTCCATCATGGCTTTTGCGGCAATAAGATTTAACTTCCCGGTTTCCAGACCGGCGCTATGTACCTTTGCATCAACCTTTGCGTAATATTTTATCCACCCTTCGAGCATGGGACCGCGGGTTTCATTTTTATCGGATAATATTAATATTGAAACAGACATTTTTATGTCAAATGTAATGCATTACGACAAAATTAAAAAACTATGTTCGTATTCGTACAATATTCAAAGCTTAGTACCTTATCTTTTAAATTCGTGTTTTTTTTTTGCAAAATATTGATAAAATACGAATAACCATAACATTACAAATTATGTCTAATTTGTTTCTGTATTGATATTGTGAATTTCTCTTCACGGTTATACCCATTGGGTAAAAAGGCTCAATACAATTTTGAAAAAATCTGCATATGCAAAAAGTTAAAACCTGATTAAGCAGTATATCAAGAATGTAAGGGGTGACTTTTTTTCTTTTTGGTTCTGGCTTGTCCAGATTAGATTTAGGGGCAAATGAAGAACCTTAACGAACCGGAGCTCGACGCAGTCAAAATCAAATTTAAAGTGGGTACAAAAACGGATATTCATAAAATAAAATCCATTTTAAATTCCCGTTTGAAATGTCTATTTTTATTGCCTCAAATAAATGATACGATGAGTGAAGAATTTGATATCAGGGCGCAAGGATTTGCAGAGGAGCAAGAGATTGATCAACAGTTACGGCCGCTAACATTCCGTGATTTTAATGGTCAGCAAAAAATTTTAGAGAACCTACAGATTTTCGTACAAGCAGCCAAAATGCGGGGCGATGCGCTGGATCATGTATTACTGCACGGGCCTCCGGGACTTGGGAAAACCACACTGGCCAGCATTATTGCCAATGAGCTGAATGTAGGATTTAAAATCACCAGCGGCCCGGTGCTTGACAAGCCGGGGGATTTGGCAGGAATACTAACTAGTTTGGAGCCACACGATGTGCTTTTTATCGATGAAATACACCGTCTGAACCCCATTGTAGAGGAGTATCTTTATTCGGCGATGGAAGATTTTCGAATCGATATTGTAATAGACAAAGGCCCTAGTGCACGGTCTGTACAACTTAATTTAGAACCCTTTACGATGGTGGCAGCAACCACACGTAGCGGGCTGCTAACAAGTCCATTAAGAGCACGTTTTGGAATCAACCTACATTTGGAATATTACGATGCCAGTGTTATTTCACGCATTATTCATCGATCATCAAAGATTTTAAATATCCCTATTAAAGATAGCGCTGCCGATGAGATTGCTTCGCGCAGCAGGGGCACACCCCGTATAGCCAATGCACTGCTTCGAAGAGTACGCGATTTTGCCCAGGTAAAAGGCAATGGTAGTGTCGATAAAGAGATTGCGCTTTACTCTTTGGAAGCACTCAACATCGACAAATTTGGACTCGATGAAATGGACAATCGAATTCTAACCACCATTATAGACAAATTTCAAGGTGGCCCGGTAGGATTAAACACTATTGGTACGGCTATAGGCGAAGATTCCGGAACATTGGAAGAGGTGTACGAACCTTTTTTGATTAAAGAAGGGTTTATGAAAAGAACGCCGCGTGGACGTGAAGCTACGCCGTTGGCTTACCAGCATTTGGGAAAAATTCATCCGTCGAGCCAAGGTACACTTTTTTAGTATGCCGAAATTACAGGAACATACAACCTCTATTTTAGCCAAAGCCCGCGAGTTGGGATTTCATGCTGTGGGAATTGTCAGTTTAAACGAAATAGAACCAACCTTCAAGCAGTTTTACACTCATTGGCTCAACAAGCGGTTTCATGGCGAAATGCACTACATGGAAAAAAATGCAGCGCAACGCTTTGAACCCGAACAGTTGCTCCCTAATGTGCAATCGGCTATTGTAGTGTTGGTATCGTATAACCATGACACTCCACAACAAAACAGATCATTCAAAATATCGCGATACGCCGTTGGACTCGATTACCATTTTGTTCTAAAAAAGAGGTTGAACCAATTACTGACATACATTCAAACGTTCGATGCTAATGTTCAGGGCAGGGCATTTACCGACTCTGCTCCCGTGGGGGAACGCTATTTGGCAACCAAAGCCGGGCTGGGTTTTATTGGTAAAAATGGCATGTTGATTAATTCACAAGTCGGATGGTACACTTTCATTGGTGAGTTATTCCTCGATGCTGAACTTGACATAACAAAAACGGACATCCACGAAAGTGATCAAAAGAAAAAAAATATAAGCCAGAGGCCTGATTTTGACCAATGTGCAAACTGCGATTTATGCATGCGGGCTTGTCCGAACAGCGCCATTGTGGAACCCGGAATTGTTGACAGCAACAAGTGCATTTCGTACAAAACAATTGAATACAAAGGCGAGCTGAATGCCAATGATCGGTTGGCCGGATATATTTTTGGCTGCGATAATTGCCAACAAGTTTGTCCTTACAATAAGGACGTAACCACAGTGGGTTGGCCGGAATTTAAGCCAAAAACTTCTATTGAAATGCTGACGAAAGAAGATTGGTTAGCCATGGGAAGCAGCGCATTTAAGCGAACATTTACCGACACAGTACTTTTTAGAACCGGGCTAAAAAGATTGCGAAGAAACATTGCTAAAAACCAGTTATGAAAGAAACAGTGTGACAATAAACGGCACTAAAATGGTGAGTACAGTGCCATGAAAAATCGAAATAATGGCATAATCTTTACCGATGGTTTGTA
This sequence comes from Salinivirgaceae bacterium, assembly GCA_046482785.1. GTDB lineage: Bacteria > Bacteroidota > Bacteroidia > Bacteroidales > Salinivirgaceae > Salinivirga. The sequence continues at coordinate 2,177 of JAWOEM010000100.1, read as the reverse complement.
CGATTACGGGCAAAGTAGTATCCATAGAAGTTGCGCCACCAGAGGCAATTGGGGCAAATTTCCCGGCAACTTTTGCCAAAAATGGCGTCAGCAATAAAGTAATAATTTCGCGTATAACATTTGCCAGTAGAGCAATTGCGCCCAATGTTTCGGTTCGCATTTCGGCAATTAAAATACTCGACAAACTGTAATAACCATACCCTGCACCTACTGCCTGTGCTTCCCAAAAACTCATCATTGGCAACATAGGATACACTATTGCCATGCCCAAAAAAGTTCCTACGATTGTTCCCGCCGGAATTAATAAAATTTTGTACCGTAGCTGCCGAATAAGTTGCAAAGCACCGGTATCGGCTCCAATGCCAATCCCAACCAAAAACATAAGTACATAAAGGGCGATAGTACTAAAATCGTTTTTGAGCAATACTTCGGGCAATAGTTGTTGCCAACTTAGCACCAAACCAACGCAAAAAAAAGCAAAAATGAGTAAGGTAGTTCGCATGGCCTATTTACTTAATTTTGTCCACATCCGAAATACAACCCATGCCAGCAGCACAGAACCGGCTATGGCTGCCACGGATACAATTACCGCGGCTAAACCAACATTGTGGAGATTACTCATAATCTGAGCATCGCTCCCAATGGCCACTCCCATCAGAAATAATAAAACAAATACGGCGAGCAACATTGCTTTATCGACCATTTTCAGCACACGCTTACGACGACGCAAAAGCAACCCCGCTCCCATACCTAATGTCATTATAACCAACACCTTAATCATAATTCAAGTTATTTTATTACAATCCCTTACAAATTTTGGGTTAACTCCACAGATTTTGGGGATATTCACCATCTTTTATCATTTGCTGAATGCGCTTGGTTGTTTGTTCTTTATCTTCCTGATATGTAACACCAAACCACTTGGCGGTGGTATCGAGCACTTTTACCGTGGCTTCATCAGACTGTATAAGGTTTGTAACCGTTGCTGGAATATAGAATTCAGATTTCATTTCGGCGCCATGCTCATCTAAAAATGCAAGAAAATCGGTCTCGGTCTGATCGAAATAATATGGAGAAAATCCCCACATATTCATAGAAACCCGTGCATTGTGGGGAATTTTTTGAAATTGATTTTCGTTTTCGTACCCAATGACATCATTATTTTTGGAAATTCCTTCGCATTCGGTAACCGAAACCAATTTTTGATTATCATCTACATTGCATACTCCCCTATTTACCGTACCGTGTTCACTCAACGTATTAGCAACAGGATAGCCCACCATAACATAACGAGTACTATCGTTGGCAATGGTTTGCAAATAATCGCCAATAACTTTAAATGCATCGGCACCGTAGAAATCGTCGGCATTAATTACTGCAAAAGGCTCGTTAATAACTTTACGGGCAGCCCACACTGCGTGGTTTGTACCCCATGGTTTGGTTCGCCCTTCGGGTACATTGTATCCATTAGGCAGATCGGTCATTTCCTGAAAAACATAATCGACTTCAATATAGCCTTTCATTTTTTCAATAAACCGCTCTTTGAAAGCCTCTTCAAAATCTCTTCGAATAACAAACACAACTTTTCCAAAGCCGGCACGTAAAGCGTCAAAAACAGAGTAATCCATAATGGTTTCGCCGGACGGCCCCATCTGATCGAGTTGCTTCAAACCGCCATAGCGGCTTCCCATTCCGGCGGCTAAAATAAGTAAGGTAGGTTTCATTACAATAAATATTCAATTAATATTCTAATTTTCAATTATTTGGTGTGCAAAAATAAAAAAATCAAAATAATTTGCACTACCATATTTGGTTTATATTTCTTGTAGTTTATAATGTGCTATGCAAGAGGCATTAACATAGTCAAAGTAATAAAAAGTCCCAAACACCGATAATAATACAAAACCATTTTTCAACAGGACTCATATAACAGAAAAGTCTAGCCGTGGAACGATATTGATCGTTTTATCTACCCAAAATCCGCAAGGATTTTCACCTTGAAACATCAAATTCTTACAAAATTTGGGTTCAAAGCGATTGTTTTAAGATACAACCTAAAATCAGTAAAATTAGGGCGGATGATACATGTAGCCATACCGGCAGCCTGAGCAGTACCATAAGCCTCAATATCACGTCCTATAATAATACCACCTCTTGCACCAGCATCTGAATTGATG
>JAWOEM010000177.1:0-4306 GCA_046482785.1 Salinivirgaceae bacterium | reverse complement strand
AAGATCAGGCACAAATACACGGGAAGGTGAAAATTTGCACGTAAGAAACAGAAACCGTAATTCCTTAATCAACCCAACCAATCAACCTAAAAACCTATAAACACAAAAAAAGCGATTGATTACAAAAATCAACCGCTTTTCAAATTCAAAAATTATGGAAACAATTAAATTTCTTTCATTTCGACTGCACGCAGCGTATTTTTGAGCAACGATGCAATGGTCATCGGGCCTACACCGCCGGGAACAGGTGTAATATAGGATGCCTTTTCGGCAACTTCATCAAAAAGGACGTCGCCTTTGAGTTTCCAGCCGCTTTTGGTTTTGTCGGATTTAACGCGGGTTGTGCCCACATCAATAACTACAACACCTTCTTTCACCATATCGGCTTTCAAAAATTCCGGAACGCCCAGTGCTGCAATAATAATATCGGCTTGCCGGGTAATTTCGACAAGGTTTTTTGTGCGGCTGTGGCACATGGTAACTGTGGCATTGCCGGGTTTAGCTTTTCGCGACATCAGTAGCGTCATAGGTGTCCCTACAATATGGCTGCGACCAAGCACTACGCAATGCTTTCCTTCGGTTTCGATATTGTACCGATCGAGTAATTCCAAAATTCCGGCAGGTGTAGCCGGTAAAAACGTAGGCATGCCAGCCACGAGTTTCCCCATTGAAATGGGATGAAAACCGTCTACATCTTTTTGCGGATCGATAGCTTCAATTACTTTCTCTTCTGAAATATGCGATGGCAAAGGCAATTGAACGAGCAATCCATCGATATCGGCATCGTTATTCACCTCGCTTATTTTCGCCAATAACTCATCTTCGCTAACCGTATCGGGATAGGTTATTTTTGAGCTTTTAAACCCCACCTGCTCGCACGATTTCACTTTGCTATTGACATAGGTTTGTGAACCGCCATCTTCACCTACCAAAATAACGGCCAAGTGAGGAGTTTTTTTTCCGTCGGCTTTGCGTTGAGCCACGGCTTCAGCTATTTCGTTTTTCAGATCTTGCGATATTTTTTTTCCGTCTATGAGCTGCATTGGATTATCTATTATAAGGTTCGTCAAAAGATTACTGTTGCGGCATATTGCGCATCATGTTTTTCATTTTTCCGGACGACATCATTTTCATCATTTTTCGTGTTTCGGCAAATTGTTTTATTAATCGATTTACTTCCTGCACATTTGTCCCACTGCCATCGGCAATTCGTTTTCTGCGCGAACCGTTAATAATATTGGGCTGTTGTCTTTCAACCGGTGTCATTGAGCGAATAATGGCTTCGATACCCTTAAAAGCGTCATCGTCAATATCCATTTTCTTTAGTGCTTTTCCAACACCGGGAATCATCGATGCAAGGTCTTTAATGTTACCCATTTTCTTGATTTGCTGGATTTGCCCAAGAAAATCGTCAAAATCGAACTGGTTTTTCGCCAGTTTTTTATTGAGTTTGCGTGCTTGATCAGAATCGAATTGCTCCTGAGCTCGCTCCACAAGCGATACAATATCACCCATACCAAGAATACGGTCGGCCATACGGTCGGGGTGGAATACATCGAGCGCATCGAGTTTTTCGCCGGTACCCACAAATTTTATGGGTTTGTCAACTACCCTGCGTATAGAGAGGGCTGCACCACCACGGGTATCACCATCGAGTTTTGTAAGAATAACTCCGTTAAAGTCGAGCCTATCGTTAAATTCTTTGGCAGTATTAACGGCATCTTGTCCTGTCATGGAATCGACTACGAACAAAATCTCGTGTGGATTAATTGCAGATTTAATGGCCGCAATTTCGTTCATCATCATCTCATCTACAGCCAAACGACCGGCAGTATCGACAATAACCACATCATAACCTTTTGATTTGGCCTCTTTAATGGCCGCTTTCGCAATTTTAACGGGATCTTTATTATCGACGTCGGAATATACGGGAGTGCCAATTTGCTCTCCAACAACTTTTAACTGATCTATCGCAGCCGGACGGTACACGTCGCCTGCAACCAGCAATGGATTTTTGCCTTTTTTGGTTTTCAGGTAATTTGCAAGTTTGCCCGAAAAGGTTGTTTTACCGGAACCTTGCAATCCGGCCATCAGAATAATTGATGGTTCTTTGCTAAGGTCGATATCTACAGCCTTCCCACCCATCAACTCGGCCAGCTCGTCGTGTACAAGCTTCACCATCATTTGCCCGGGCTTCACTGCATTGAGCACATTGGCGCCCAAGGCTTTCTCCTTAACGTCGTTGGTAAAATCTTTCGCAATTTTAAAGTTAACGTCGGCATCGAGCAATGCACGCCTTACATCTTTAAGTGTTTCCGCAATATTTACCTCAGAAATACGTCCTTGCCCCTTCAGGAGCTTAAAAGAACTCTCTAACCGTTCCGTAAGATTATCAAACATAGCAATTTCGGTTTGTGTTTTGGAGTGCAAAAATACAATAAAAATGCTAAAAACCGCCTTTAAGAACTTTTTTCATGTGCACGGAAATTTGATTTTTTAACCAGAATCCAAAGAACCGGCTAATGCAATACAAAAATAAATCATATTCCACATCCGCTCAAACGCCTCAAAATACTTCACCTAAATTCCGCGGATTTTGGGTTTCAAACAAACGGTCTCAAGCAAGAAGCGCTTATCGACAATAGCTTCGCAACCATTCGTGATACCGGATTTCAGACTCACTAGTTACACCGGAGTGCCCAGAAAGTGAATCTATCACAAAAACCACGGCATCATTATCTTTTTGTAATTTGTTTACAAACTGCTCTGTTAAATCGAATGGGCAATTCTGATCGTTTTTTCCATGAAAAATAAACATAGGAATAGTGGAAAAATGCGATAATAATGAATCGTTCAAAAAATTAAGTTGAATGCCCGGCGCATGCCATTTTTGAGCTAAATTGGGATGCCCCGAAATAATAGCCAGGGCCGAATACATTTCGGGCTGTTCATAATACGTACGGTAAACGCCGTATCCACCCATAGAAAAACCACTAAGCACTATTCGATTTTCATCAATATGAAAGTGCTTTAACACATCTGTAACGGCTTCCCTAATGTCGGTCTGCGAATTTTGCGTAGCAAAACAATTGGATGTGCCTCTACCGTTTGGAGCCAAAACAATAAACCCCTCCCGTATAAATTTTGAGCGAAACAGCGCACGGTCGTCTTCGCCACTGCCATGCAAATACACGAGCAACGGATATTTTTTTTGATGGGAATACTTTTCAGGGACGTAAATAGTATAAGGACGAAGCGTTTGATCAATTTCCGAAATAAAGGCTCGCCTGTATATGCCCTTTGCACCAGCTAATGGATCAAGCCCATTTTGCACACTTGCAACCTGTTTTTGAATTTGCTCAATATCGGTTAAAATCGACTCCGATGATTCGTATGACTTCAATTTCAATACCTCACGTTCCAATTGATCAGTAAAAAACATTAAGGTATTGAGTGTTCCTTGTGAAAGCCACGATTCGGCAGCCTCTAAATCTGTACGAAGCTGTGAGAAATTGACATGGTGCAAAACAGAAACTTCATGAGCCCCCAAAGGTTGTCCTTTATGTGTGACGATTACGGTGTAACTACCGGGTTGGAGTGAATATTTTGGAAGCGAAACACGATTAAGCATTTTCTCCTCTGAAAAAAAAGCAGCATAAGACTTCCGAAAAACCGAATTATTGTCTGTATCGACCACTTTTACTTCAAATGACACAGTTGAAGGCGTATTACGGTATCCTGCAATATCAATCGTTAGGACATCAGCTTCATTCATATTATGTTGTCGCGGAAGCGAGAAAAAGGGGCTATTTACGCTCGGCTTCTCAAACGTTAGGGTTACATACTTTCGTTTAGACTGCTCGCTTTGCATGTGCGAATCAGTAACTAAGAAATGGTATACTTTGTCGGTTTTGCCCACAGCCTTCACAAAACAAAGGTTAAATGCGATACTATCAGAAATCCATGGATGATAGGGCTTTATGATGTTCCATGGAATTAGGCACTCAAAGGAAGTTTTGCCTTGTGCAACAGCAGTTTCAAATTGCACATCAGTCCCAAGCCGACGCATTGCCAGATCGATATTGTAGTACCAATTGATTTTGTTTGACCAATCGTCCGCAGGCGAAAAACCAAGAACATAAAACTCATCTGTGGCTTCATTATTGGCTTTTGGTGTCCCAATGGTTAAATGAAAACCATCACCGTTTTGATAACCACGATCGCGCATAATAATACTATCAGCATCAACCTCAATGTAAAGGTAGAAGTGAGTAGCGGTATACCCTAAAAAATATTTCGTATTAAT
>JAWOEM010000104.1:0-3910 GCA_046482785.1 Salinivirgaceae bacterium | reverse complement strand
ATTAATACTTCCGTGTAAACCAAGCTCTTCGGCACCCCATGTTGCAAAATGAAATGGATTTTTAGCATCGCCGTCATACATCTTTAAAATGCGAGCGGTTTCGAGCACTCCTGCCACCCCGGAGGCATTATCATCTGCTCCGGGAGTTGAATCCATGGGTGTCGTATACGTTATCGCATCATGATGAGCGCCAAGCAACACATAATCATTGTGGGAATAAATGCTGTCGCTTCGGCAAATCACATTGTACTGCATAACCTGCATTCCATTGTGGTCCAGTAAAAATGAATCGAGCATTACGTTTTCATAACCAAACGATTCAAATTTTCCCTTAATCCATAAGGCTACTTCTTTGGTATTATCGGCTAAAGCGTAGCGCGTTCCTATGTTTTGCAAAGACAAAATGTAGCTTGTAAGGCTATCCTGGTTTACTTCTGCTGCAATTTCAAAAAGTAAATCATTCGATTTGTTTTTCTGACTAAATGCTGTTAAGGAGATAATAAGGAAACAAATTGCAATAAGATTTTTCATAGATTTTCATTTTTAAGGATAGCTATTCATTTGGAATATCTCTAGTTGAGTATTGTTTCCTACAATAATACCGAAAATATTTCAACTAAATCAATATCTTTGGAGCAAAATATCATAAAATCAATAAAATATGCTAGAGAAAATTAATGCCGCAGCAGCGTACGTTCAAGAGCGAATAAGTGACAAGCCACAGGTTGGAGTCATTTTGGGAAGTGGATTAGGTAATTTCGGAAACCGAATTGCCAATGCTGTGAAGATTCCTTATGCCGAAATACCGGGATTTCCTGTATCAACCGTTGAAGGACACTCCGGACAGTTTATTTTTGGCGATTTAGGCGGGAAAAAGGTAGTAGCCATGCAAGGGCGTTTCCATTATTATGAAGGATATGAAATGAATCAGGTAACATTGCCTGTGCGTGTTTTAAAGCAACTGGGAGTAGAAACGTTATTTGTATCGAATGCTGCAGGAGGCCTAAATCCTTCGTTTAATGCCGGCGATATGATGATTATTCACGATCATATAAATTTCTTTCCCGAAAATGCCTTGCGCGGAAAAAATATTGATGAACTGGGTCCGCGATTCCCCGATATGAGCGAACCCTACACTAATGAGCTGATTGTAGCTGCCGAAAAAATTGCTACAGAGGAATCAATTACACTAAGAAAGGGCGTGTACGTAGGTAGTAGCGGCCCAACGCTGGAAACCGCCGCCGAATATAAAATGTTCCGCATTTTAGGCGCCGATGCCACAGGAATGTCTACCGTACCCGAAGTAATTGTTGCCGTTCATATGGGAATGAAGGTTTTTGGCATGTCGGTTATTACAAATGTTAGCGAACCCGCCGACCCTGAAAAGGGAACAACTCACGACGAGGTTCAGGATGTAGCCGGAACCGTTGAGCCCCAAATGACGAAAATCTTTACCCGACTTATTGAACAATTATAAGGTTGGATGAGTTAATTCGTAGGCGGCCAATATATTTGTTTTTTGGTTGCAAAAGAATTTAGCATTACGAATAAAACCATAATACAGCCGCAGGTGTACCGTGTATTTGCAGGAACACTTGCGGCTTTATTTATGGAATTCCGATTTTGGGTACAGCGCTACTATAATTGCATGGTATTTGATAATTAATTGGCTGCAAACATTTTGGACATCGTTAATTCATGAACGGCGAGGCTCTTAAAGAAGTTCATTTTCCGGGCCAGTCCGGCAAACAATGCTCGAAGTTCAATTAATGATGCACATATTTTATCATAATAATAAACAATAAAACCCTTGACAATGAATAAAAAAACAATGCTAATGATCCTCGATGGATGGGGAATAGGTAAAAAAGATAAATCAGATGTAATACATAATGCCAACACGCCTAACATGGATAGGCTGATGAAAACATATGCCAATGCTCAACTACAGGCATCGGGCGAAAATGTGGGATTGCCAGCCGGCCAAATGGGAAACTCAGAAGTTGGGCACCTTAATATTGGAGCCGGACGAGTTGTTTATCAGGATCTGGTGAAAATTAATCTGGCAGTTAAAGATAATTCCATCACCGAAAATACCGAAATTCAAAAGGCATGGAAATATGCCAAAGAAAACAATAAAGCCATTCACTTTGTCGGATTAGTATCTGATGGAGGAGTACATTCATCAGATAAGCATCTTTATAAATTGGCCGAAATGGCACATGAGGCGGGTATCGATAAAGCCTACATTCACGCACTTACCGATGGTCGCGATACCGACCCGAAAAGTGGAAAAGGCTTTATGCAAAACCTACAAAACGCTATTCAGCACACCAATGTAAAAGTGGCTTCAATTGTTGGGCGCTACTACGGCATGGATCGCGACAAGCGTTGGGAGCGAATTAAACTGGCCTACGATCTTTATGTGCACGGCAAAGGCGAGAAACATTCCGACCCCGTACAAGCCATGCAGGAATCGTACGACAATGGTGTAACCGATGAGTTTATTAAACCCATCATTCTGACCGACGATAAAAACCAGCCTTTAGCCACCGTTCAGGAAGGTGATGTGGTATTTTGTTTTAATTTTAGAACAGACCGCTTGCGCGAATTAACGATTGTTCTTACACAACAAGATATGCCCGAACACGAAATGAAAACCATGCCGCTGTATTATTTAACCATGACGCGGTACGATGATAGTTTTAAAAACGTACATATTCCCTTCGATAAAGATAACCTCACCGATACCATGGGAGCTGTGTTGGCACGCAGCGGCAAAAAGCAAATTCGAATTGCAGAAACAGAGAAGTATGCACACGTTACATTTTTCTTCTCGGGCGGACAAGAAAAAGAGTTTGAAGGAGAAAAACGTATTCTCGTACCATCGCCCAAGGTGGCTACATACGATCTTCAGCCCGAAATGAGCGCCTACGAAGTAAAAGATGCCATTGTAGAGGAACTTAAGAAGGCCGAAACAGATTTTGTTTGCCTGAATTTTGCCAATGGCGATATGGTGGGACACACCGGTGTATACGAAGCCATAAAAAAAGCAGTGGAAACTGTCGACGAGTGCGTAGGCGAAGTAGTTGATGCAGCCACTAAAAGCGACTATGAGGTGGTGATTATTGCCGATCACGGTAATGCCGATAATGCTGTAAATGCGGACGATTCGCCCAATACGGCGCATTCGCTTAATGCCGTGCCAATTATTGTTGTTAGCGATCGATACAAAAAAGTGCAAAATGGTATTTTAGCCGATGTGGCACCAACCCTACTGAAAATGATGGGCGTTGAACAACCGGAAATCATGACCGGGAAACCACTTGTGTAATTAATTTATGTACAACATCGAATTAAAACCTTATTCAAATTAAGGTGAAAAAAAATATTATTAGTGAAAGCCCAACAAATTACCATGTTAGAAATAGGTAAAACATTAGTGACTCTCGATATAATCGAGAAAAAATTCCATTGCGATTTGTCCAAGTGCAATGGCGCTTGCTGTGTAGTGGGAGAATCCGGCGCACCGCTCGAAGAACACGAAAAAGAGCTTATTGCCGATGCCTACCCCATAGTGCGAGAATATATGCCACCTGATGGCATACAGGCTGTTGAAGAACAGGGGTGGTACGTTATAGACGTTGACGGAGACACCGTAACTCCGCTCATTAATAATGGCGCTTGCGCCTATGCATATAACGAAAACGGCGTTACGCTGTGTGCAATTGAAAAGGCATGGCTCGAAAAGAAAATTGATTTTCGCAAACCGGTCTCCTGTCATTTATACCCTGTGCGCGTCACAAGCTATAAATCCTACGATGCCATTAATTACGAAAAAAATAAAATATGCAAAGCCGCGCTCAAAATGGGACGTCAACAAGAAGTATATCTTTATAAGTTTCTGAAA
>JAWOEM010000070.1:0-2743 GCA_046482785.1 Salinivirgaceae bacterium | reverse complement strand
AAAATAATTAAGCCCAAAAACGGTATGGAAACCAGGCACTATTATCGGAAGAATTAAAATCCGGAATCTATACATAGTAGCAAAGGCATTTTTATCATTTTTATAGAGTATCGTTTATAAAAATGAAGACTTTTTACAACAATTTAGGGTAATATTAAAATGGTTCAATCATCCCCAAAAACACTATCATACGACATTGAATCCTCATCAAAGTCATCATCATGACGGTTTGGAAACATCATATCCAACACAGCTTCTTCATCGTAAAAATCATGCTCTTCTTTGATGTGTTTAATTCGTTTATCCAGTTTTCCTATTTCTTCAGGATGAAAGTCACTTAGAAAGTTGAATTTTTCATCTATTTCCTGCTCAATTTCATAAACAGCATCTTCAAATTTTGTAATTTTATCATAATCTGAATCATTGGACATGATTTGCTCAGATTCGAGCTCGATGTTATCTACTTTCTTTCTGAGTTTTTTGATTTCTTCTTTATACATAGCAATTTGATTTATTGTTTCTTCAAATGTAATACAGATTGGCGTCAATATGTGTCGCGCCAATATTTTTCTTCAACGACACGTTTTGACCACCCACTACCTTTAATTCGTAAAAAATTAAAGGGGGATTTCTATGGAAAAAAAAATAGTCTACAAATTAAAAGCAAAGTATACAAAAGCGGATCGATTCGAGCTCAATCAAAAAAATGCAAGGTGCTGTCTTTTAGCTACTGAAAGCAAGTATTGGTTTAGCGTACTGATACGACGACCGTATTTGTACCGGATTCATTTTTTTTTGCCTGGGGTGAAAAAAATTGATCGTGGAGCTAATGAACTTATGGACATCATTTTTGACAAGGTACAGGCAATCCACAATCAGAATTTTGAAGCTGCCGCTGCTTTCAGGGATACGCAAAGGCAAAAGGAAGATATCTGGAAAGAAATGTATCAGATACAGGAAATAGCATTGGTTTATAAAACGGTTAATAACGGGAAACTGAATGTCGGAATATTTCACATTACAAAAAATCAATCAGCATGAACACCCAAACACTTCCTTTCTTAAATAAATAGTTTCGATATCATCATTTCATCGCAATTAACAGATTTCATGCCGTTTGAGGATATGCAAATCCCGTTATCATTAAAAGATTATGCAGAAAAACGAAGAAGTCAGTCCCCCCATGAAATAATTGAGCAATACTTCGATTCAGCAACAATACAGAACAAAAAAGAGATGGTGGAATTGAGTCTGCTGCGGCTGTACTTTTATCTCCATTATCCGGATTTGAGTTTCGAGGCAGATTGGGGAATGAAGATGGCATAAAATATCGAGATGAAAGATATCATCCAGGGACATATTAATGCACACAAATCAAAACGAGGTTGACTTGGGCTTGCACGCCGCTAAATCGCAAGTTTAGCTGAACGTGCGTGCAGTTAATAGCCGTACGTGTAATTTGTAATACGACTGAAACACAATTTCAGCCGGACGTTCGTGCAGATAATAAGCGTTCGTACTGTTTGCAGCACAGCTGAATTGCAAATTCAGCCGAACAATACAAATTCAGCCGAACGTCCGCGTTTTTTTTGAATGTTCGTAAAGGCGAAGCAGTAAAAAACGAAACAACAAAAAACGGGTCGTTAAAATAGAAACGAGATGTTAAGCCGAATTAAAAATTCGGCTTTTTTCAAGCATCGTGCTTTGTATGCTAATGTAAAACCATTGCTGAGTAAGAAAAATCGCGCAATATATAATACTGCTAATCAACGTGTTGTCAACTGCGAAACTTCAGGTTTTTATTTCCTCAACTGCGAAACTACATTAATAATATTTATAAATGTTAAGAGTAAAAAGCATAATAAAATGCTAAGTGTTCCCGGATATTGGAATATGAGGTCTTTATAATGTATTTATATTCAGTGTGTTTAAGTTGACTTTTTGCTATTTTAGGTGTATTTTTGTGAATTAATGTCTCTATTTGTTTAAGCAAAAATTTACTCAAATGAAAACACTATTTACAACACTAGTCATTTTATCCATTACGCTGAATGTATTTTCACAGCTAAATGGTTCTTATACTATAGGCGCATCAGGCGATTATGGTACTTTTAATGAAGCTGTTGAGGCACTCAGTACGCAAGGTGTTTCAGCCGCAGTAACGTTTAATGTTGAGCCGGGAGTTTACAACGAGCAGGTTGTGGTGCCTGAAATAACAGGCGCTTCAGCCGCAAATAACATCACTTTTCAATCAACAACCACCGACAGTACCGATGTTGAGCTCACTTATGCTTCAACAAATGGCGATTCGGCTTTTGTTGTTAAGTTCGACACAACGCAAAATATCACTTTCCGGTATATTACAATTCACTCGCAAAGCGTGGTTGACTTTCACAATATGGTTGTGCTTTGTAATTCGCAAGATATTCAGTTTTATAATTGCCATTTCGCCGGATCGTTGTCGGCCACAGATTATAGTTACACCGAAAACCTTTTAGTAACCGTTGAAACAGATGTGCGTGGCGATAATTATAGCGTTGAAAATTGTTGCTTCCAGAATGGACGATATGGCTTGCTGTTGAATGGGATAAATGAACCTGTAAGAGCCGTTAATGCTGTAATTACAGGTAATACTTTTCATAATCAGGTACGGCGCGGAGTTGAATTGAATTATCACAGCGATGCAACCATTACTAACAACCTTTTTACGGGCAGCCCGAGCTTATCTGCAATTAAGTGCAAG
>JAWOEM010000068.1:0-2615 GCA_046482785.1 Salinivirgaceae bacterium | reverse complement strand
TTCATCTGATGAGGGGACTGTAGATTTGGTTATTCAGGCTATTGGGCGTTCTACGAAAAAAATTGTAACCCGACAGCCCGGAGAGCACCTTGCCGATATTGTCGGGCCACTTGGGAATCCGTCAGAGTTTATTGAAGCCGAACCGAAACAACTAAAACAGAAGCGTTTTTTATTTGTGGCAGGTGGTATAGGAGCAGCCCCAATTTATCCACAGGTGAAGTATTTGCAAAATTTAGGTCTGAAAACAACCACCATTTTAGGTGCTCGAACGGCCAATTTAATTATAATGGAGCAAATGTTTCGGGAAAGCGGAACCGACCTGTATATTTCAACGGATGATGGCAGCCAAGGTTTTCATGGCAATGTTACCCAAATGCTTGCGCATTTGGTCGAGAATGAAAACCGCCGATTCGATGAGGTTGTGACCATTGGGCCGCTTATCATGATGAAATTTGTAGAACAGGTAACCCGTAAGTATGATTTGCCGTGTGTGGCCTCGCTTAATAGCTTAATGATCGATGGCACAGGCATGTGCGGTGCTTGTCGCGTTACAGTTGCAGGAGAAACAAAGTTCACTTGCGTAGATGGTCCGGAATTTAATGCACATGATGTGAATTTCGATGAGGCTTTGCAGCGACAGCAAAATAAAAAAGCTCCGGCGGCAAACCATGTGTGCAACCTCGATAAAGCCGCTTCGACTAAAAAAAAGAAATATAAACCACGAGTACCGGTTAGAGAGCAATCACCTGAATTGCGCAAAAAGAATTTCGATGAGGTGAGCTACGGCTATAATGCCGAAGAGGCCATGGAAGAGGCGAGTCGGTGTTTGCAATGCAAAAAGCCATTATGCGTAAATCATTGTCCGGTACATATCTATATTCCACAATTTATTAAAGAAGTAGCCGAGGGCGATTTTCAGAAGGCTTATGAAATTCTGAGCAAAAGTACCAGTTTGCCCGCTGTTTGTGGCAGGGTTTGTCCGCAAGAATCGCAGTGCGAGGGTGCTTGTATTTTAGGAAAGAAGGGTGAACCTGTAGCTATTGGTAAATTAGAGCGTTTTGTGGCCGATTGGGCGTTGCAAAACTTGCAAACCCCAACGCTAAAACCCACGTTTGATGCTGATAAAGTTGCCGTGGTTGGCTCGGGCCCTGCAGGACTGACTGTTGCCGGAGATCTGGCTAAATTGGGCTATAGTGTTACGGTTTTTGAAGCATTGCAAAAACCTGGTGGTGTTTTGGAGTATGGCATTCCGGAGTTTCGCTTGCCTAAATCCACAGTTGTTGCACCGGAAATCAATCGTTTAAAGCAAATGGGTGTTGATATACAGACAGATTATGTAATCGGCCGCTCGGGTAATGTCGATCATTTACTAAACATAGGCTACGAGGCTGTTTTTATTGGGGCGGGTGCCGGTTTGCCACGGTTTATGAATTTACCCGGTGAAAATTTGAATGGCGTTTATTCTGCCAATGAATTTTTAACACGTATAAATCTCATGCAGGCTTTTCGCGACGATTACGATACTCCGGTCGATGTGGCCGACCATGTAATTGTTGTGGGAGGTGGCAATGTGGCTATGGATGCTGCTCGTACTGCAATAAGGTTGGGAGCCGAAGTTACCTTAATGTATCGTCGGTCAGAAGAGGAACTGCCGGCGCGTCAGGAAGAAGTTCATCATGCCAAAGAGGAAGGAGTGAAGCTGCAATTGCTAACCAACCCGGTTGAATATCTTGGCGACGAAGAAGGGTTTGTGACCGGTGTGAAATGTGTGAAAATGGAGCTTGGGCAACCCGATGAATCGGGTAGAAGGCGCCCGCAGGTTATCCCCAATAGTGAGTTTACCGTTGATGCGGGAGTGGTAATTGTAGCCATTGGTACAAATCCAAATCCACTATTGGCCAAAGCTGCCCCCGGAGTAAAAAGAAACAAGTGGAACGCCATTGACGCTGAAAATGATATTGGCCAAACCAGTCAGTCCGGCGTATTTGCCGGTGGTGATGTAGTAACCGGAGCTGCAACGGTAATTGAAGCTATGGGAGCCGGAAAACGCGCTGCTAAAGCAATGCATGAATACATTCAACAAAAAAAGAAAGCGCCTGTCGACGCTAATAATCGATAGTTCTTATTTTATCTTCTTTTGGGTTTTCATGCCTCTTTTAAGGGGTGTGAAAACCGGAAGATAAAAGTTCATTGTTAAAATATCAAAACCATTTTTCCTGCAATATACAGGGGTAGGTTTGCTATGCCGGTTTTTAATGTGGTTGCGGTGTTTAATGTGTTTATTTATAGTGTTTTAATTAAAATATTCCTGTTATGAAGTCAAAAGCCATAATTTCAATTTGCCTAGGAAGCTCGTGCTACCGAAGAGGCAATCAAGAAGTTTTAGAAGTAGTGAAAAAATATTTAGCAGACCATAGTCTGGCAGATAAAGTGGAGTTTAAAGGACACTTATGCAAAGGACAGTGTGCCGATGGACCTATTATCCACATTAATGGAACAAGTTATCAGCTCGTAGATCGCAACTCTGTTATTGATATTTTGGATAAGCACTTAGCTGTAGCCAAATAGTGCCTGCAAGAAAACTCCAATAACTGCGTTATGACCATTTTGAAAAC
>JAWOEM010000413.1:0-5080 GCA_046482785.1 Salinivirgaceae bacterium | reverse complement strand
GCCTCAATGCTTTTAGCATGATACGTATGCCCAGCGTGCGTTAAAAAACCGATAAACCTTAACTTATCCGATTCTGCTGCTTTTTGCAGAATATGATCGATCAATTCATAATTGGCAACGTCGACACCAGTACGGTGGTAACCTGCATCAATTTTAATGTAAAACCCAACCGAATGTTCCAAGTTCTTTTTCAAAAACTCAACAGCTTCAACGTTTTCAACAAGCAAGCTAAGGTTGATTTGTCTGGCTAGTTTATTTATATCATCAATTTCTAAAATATTTACAGGGAATGCGATGAGAATATCGTTCCATTCCGAGGCAAAATATTCGGCCATAGAAACAGATGAGACCGTAATTTGCGAAACGCCCTGCTCTTTGAACCACCGACCAATTTCCCGCGACTGATGAGTCTTAAAATGAGGTCGAAAAGACACGTTATTCTCGCTGGTTTTGTGAACCATCGATCGTATGTTTGATTTGCACTTTTGCTCGTCGAGCAGCAAGGTTGGGTTAGTTATATTTTTCATTTAATTTTATTTCCTAATAAGCTTTTTAGAAGGGAGTGTTTCCCTGTTTCGATATGCATGAATAGAAATGACGATTAGTAATATTCCAGCGGCGACCAGTGCAGCATTAGATATCATATCAATGCTTCCAAAATGTTTAACTGCTATGGCAACAAATGCCCATACACCAACTAAAGCTGCTTCCCTCATGTTTCGAGTTTTAATAAGCAGCAAATAGATGACAGTTGCCACCCCAATCATAATTAGCGTCCAATGTACAGACGAAAACATTCCACCATCCCATTGAATGCTAACCAGCCATACTGCCACGTTTGCAACTGAAGCTACAACTATCCATCCCAAATAAATAACAAGCGGCCACCAAGTAAAAAAGATAGTCCGAAGAGGTGCATCCCATATCTCAAGCTTTAACCGAAAGGTAAGCATGATTAACGAAAGTAATATGGTAAAAATTAGTATTACAGAGAGGGCAAAATATTCGTTGAGCCACGCCACAATCCATAGTCCATTAGCCAGATTCCCCAGAATAAACCAAAGGCTTATTTGTTTTAATTCATAATCGTTTTTAAAACGAAACCATGCGACCCATTGATAACCAACAAATAGAATGAGCATCAAGTAGATAACTCCCCAAATAGAAAATGCATAACCTGCCGGAGCAATTAAGGTATTGTACTTCTGGCTTATTTCGCCTACTGTAACACCATTAAATTATTCGCTGCCTTGCATTCCGTTTAAAACTAATGCAAAAATGAGCGAAAGTGAATTAAATACCAACAGTAGAATTTGCTTCATAATGAGGTCTTTTATCAGTGGAACAATAAAAACATGACACTGTTTAAAGGATCTATTTTATTAGCCAACTTTGCAGCTTCGATTTTACGGTTTCGCTCAATGTTTTGCTTTTTGCAGTAGCGTTATCGACTTGCACAATTATGGTTTCGGCTTTTGCTACACATTTATCTTCCTGATATAACTGCTGGTAAAGACGTATTGAGCTATTTCCGATTTTTGTAATGCACGTACCAATATTTAGAATACCCGGCCATTTTATCTCCAATAAATAATCGACTTGCATTGATGCAATTACAAAACTGCAATTATCATCCATAATTGGATCATCAGCGTTGTAAACCATTTCGGCTCGTCCAGTTTCAAAAAATGTTGAAAACACGGCATTATTTACGTGGCCTTGCCTATCGGTATCTGCATAACGCAATTTATCGTAAGTTTTATGTGGAAAGTTGCCGTAAGGTAAAATGTTCATAGCTTTTTTTATTAAAAATAAGAATCACGAAATAAGGGATAAAAAAAAGGATGAGCAAATTAGCTTTTTGAACATCCTCTTTTGTTATATCATTCAAATAATAAACTCACTCATCACTCCACAATACCCATAATTTCCTCAACGGCCTTTTCCAGCTGTTGATCTCTTCCATTTACAATTTCTCCGGGCATGTTCTTAATTTGCACATCGGGAACTGTTTCATTGTTTTCAAGCCATTCTCCGGCCTTGTTTTTAGCACTTACAGGAATTGAGCCCCATAAAACGGTGCCGCTCTGCAGCATTTCCCACCCGGCAAAGCTGCAAGTGCCAGGAACCGGCATTCCAATTAGTTTACCAATGCCAAGGTCTTTGTACATGCACGAAAAACAATGCCCATCGCTGTAGTTGGCTTCATTCACCATGGCTACGGAAGGTTTTGTCCAGCGAAAAGCCGGCTCGTAACCCACAGGGCGATCTTCAATGGCATACTGCATAAAATTTTCGCCTGTAAGGAACATGCTCAAATCGCCAACTAAATCGCCACCTCCATTAAAACGGGTGTCAACAATTAAGCCATCGCAATCGTAATATTTCCCCATTACTTTTTCGTACGTATTGCGGTAAGGGCCATCGCTCATGCCAGGTATGTGCACATAGCCAATAGTTCCGTTGCTTATTTTCTTCACTTCTTCCTCGTTTTGGCGTACCCAGCGATCATAAAGCAAGGTGCGTTCTTGCGATAATGAAATCGGCTTAACCGTTATATACTTTTCGCTTCCGCTATCAGCATGGCGTACTTTTAAAGATGTATATTTTCCTGCCTTTCGATTAAGGTATTTGGCATAATCAACGTCATTACTGATGGAAACACCATCTATTTCGGTAATTATCATTCCTTTTTCAATATCGATTTTCTCTTTGTCCAGAGGGCCGCCTTTGAGCACCTCTGCAATTTTTAGTCCGTCCCCTTCGTGGTTGTAGTCGATGAAAATTCCCAGCGAAGCCGTATGGTCGGCATCATCACTTTTAAACCTGTAGCGTGCTCCACTATGTGAAACATTTAATTCTCCCAGCATTTCTGACAAGAGCTCCACAAATTCAAAGTCGTTGCCAATATTTGCCAGCTTAGGCTCGTAGTTTTCGCGAAGCATATCCCAATCGGCTCCGTGATAGCCGGAAATGTAAAACATGCCCTTGTTGCGTTCCCACACATGATCGAACATTTGCTGCCTTTCGGCGACTACGTCCAGCATCATTTCGCCGCCCAGCGATATGCTCTTTTTCTCTTTACCATCGACATCAATGGTAGCAATTTTTCCATCAGCAAGTAAGAACAGGTTTTCCATCTTTTTATCCCATTGCAAACTTCCGGAACTCACACCCAATTTAAGGAGCATTTTCGTTTCTTTGGTTCTGAGATTCGTCTCCCACAGATCCATCCCTTTTTCAAACCGTGCAAGATAAAAGAGCTTTTCTCCATCTTTCGACAAAACAGCATCACCCAACTTTGAAGAGTGTATTGTCAACCGCTTTTTACGTTCGCTCAAACCATCCCAGTCAAACTTTACCAGCAGACTATCGACTTCAGATTCTTTATCTTTTTTCTTACGTTTTTTGCTTTTTTTGTCGTCCATATCTTTTTCGGAGTCGTCTTCCTTTTTCTCAATCTCTTTGAGCAATGCATATTCGTCTTTACTCAAATTAAACCGATCCCAGCCTTCTTTGGTAAGAAACATTGAATAGGCATCCATTTGCCGCGAACCACTATTGGCATACGACCGCAAGCCATGCCTATCGCTAAACCATAAAATTTGTTTCCCTCCATTTACCCATTTCGGCGAGTAATCGCCATATCCACTTTTGGTGAGATTTATGGTCGAATCGGCAATCTGAGCATTGACTAATAACACCTCTGCATTGGCTAAAACCGGGGAGTATTCTACCAACAACCACTTACTATCGGGGCTCCAGGTATAGTATTGATCGCCCTCGCTCATGTAAACCAGCTTATCGTCCGTTAGTAAAGTGCGCGTCTCTTTCGAATCAATTGTATAGATTTTCAAAAAACGTCGGTTTTCTGTAAAGGCAATCTCTTTTCCATCCGGAGAGTATATCGGTTCGTAATTATTATTTTCATTATCGATAACAGGCTCCTCTTTTATTAGTGTGGAGGCAAAAAAGTAAGGTTCATTTTCATTTACTTTCGATGCCTCAAATATGCTCCATTTGGCATTGCGCTCACTTGCGTAGATAATTTTTTCACCATCGGGCGAGAAACTCACAAACCGCTCAGGTGCCGGTGTTGTGGTAATGCGCTTGTGCATATCTCCTTTAACTGATGACACAAACACCTCTCCTCGAACAACATATGCTACTTCTTTTCCATCCGGCGAAATAGCCATTTCGCTCACATTGCCGCTTACGCCAATTAATTGAAAACGGTTGTCTTTCGACTCTGTGCGAATTTCGACGTTCACTTTTTGAGGCTCTTCACCCTCTTTTTTGGTGTAGATAGATCCGTTGTAAGTAAAACAAAGCAACCCATTTTTGGCAATGCTCAGGTAGCGAACCGGATGCGGTTCAAAACTTGTTACCTGTTTTACCTCATCAGGTTTGTCAATGTTAGTGGAATGCACATTAAACGAACCACTGCGTTCGCTCAAAAAATAAATGGTCTTTTGATTTGGCGCAAAAACCGGATTCCGATCTTCACCTTTCCATGTAATAAGCATTTCATGCTTATTGCTTTCCACATCGTATTTCCAAATATCACGTGTTATCGCTGAAACATGATGTTTACGAAAAACATCCTCACCGCCTTTTTTGTCTTGGTAAATAATAGTTTTCCCATCATTGCTCATTTGAACCTCTTGAGCAGGAATCGTCCACACCTGATCTACGTTGCTCCCTTCTACAGCAACTTTATATAACTCAGGTTGCGAGCTTGTTGGGTACTGCCTATGATTAACAGCATCGAGCCGGGCGGCTCCAAAAAGCACATATTTATCGTCGGTTGAAAATGTATAAGGCACCTCATCTTTAGAGTGATAGGTAAGCCTTTTCGCTTCGCCGCCTTGGGCACTAATTACGAACAGATCGAAATTTCCGAATCGATTGCTTGCAAAACAAATTTTCGAACCATCGTTACTCCACACAGGTCCATAGTCGTGAGCCACGTGAAATGTAAGCGCACGACCTTCGCCACCTTCTGCAGGCACAATGTATAAGTCCCCTTTATGGGTAAATGCAATTGATTTTCCATCGGGCGAAATAGACGC
This sequence comes from Salinivirgaceae bacterium, assembly GCA_046482785.1. GTDB lineage: Bacteria > Bacteroidota > Bacteroidia > Bacteroidales > Salinivirgaceae > Salinivirga. Next base: position 8 of record JAWOEM010000413.1, on the reverse strand, counting down.
ATAGCGCA
>JAWOEM010000076.1:0-21463 GCA_046482785.1 Salinivirgaceae bacterium | reverse complement strand
TGAAGCTCTACTGCGTCTTTTGACGCAATAATTTCTCCTGTTTCAAGCCTCGATAGGTTTATTATATCTTCAATGAGTTTTAGTAGATGATCTACATTGCTGCTTATCATTTCGGTATATTGTGGGATGTTTTTCGCATCTTCTTCTTCGTTTAGTAGGTCGGCGTAGCCTACAATGGCATTCATAGGCGTGCGTATTTCGTGCGAAAGGTTGGCCAGAAAGGCACTTTTTAGATTGTCTGATTCTTCGGCTTTTTCTTTTGCAATTTTAAGTGCTCTGGTGCGCTTTTCCACTATTTCTTCCAAATGGTTTTTATGCGCCACAAGTTCATCTTTTTGCACTCTTATTTCTTCTTTTTGTTGCTCAATTTCGTCGCGTTGCATTATTATTTCTTCGTTTCGTGCCTGCAGCTCTTTTGTGCGTTCTTTTACCATTTTATCTAAACGAATATTCTGTTTGCGTAGGGCGTAAGTGTAGGTTTTAAGTATACCGAGTAAGAGTAGCGAAGTAATGACGGCATATAGAATGTATGCCCATAGAGTACGGTACCAGGGTGGAGTAATTGTAAAATTAAATGTGGCAATATTACTTTCTTCGCCATAAATATTGCGTGCTTTAAGTTGGAACTGATATGTTCCCTCGGGAAGGTTGGTGTATTTCGCCTGTGTTTTGTGCATCCATGGTGAAAATCCCGGATCGAAACCTTCGAGTGTGTAGGCGTACTCTGTTTTTTCGGCATCGGCGTACCAGCCGGAGGCATAGTCGAACGAAATGTTGTTGGTTCTGTAGTCTAAAACGGGTGCCGATTTTGCATCTTGCTTTGGCTGAATTCCACCTGTTTTGAAATTAATAAAATTGCCATCAAAAATTGTGGAGTCGCCGGTGATTTTTACTTTTCGAATGAATGGAATAAATGACTGTGATACAGGAAAATTCTTTTTAAGGTCGGCTATGATAAATGAATTTGATGTGGCAATGTTTAACAATTTTTGATGGGCATTGTAATTGACAGCTGCAATTTCGCTTCTGATTCTGTCAAATAAGCGTGTATGTACCTTCTTCTGCGGATTATGTTTGTTTACAAAGCCTATTTTCTTTCCTTCAATGAGAAATGTTGTATCATTAATTGGGACAATGTCCGAAACTTCCATTGAATCGGGAATAATTGAGTGCCAAGCTTTGTCATATCGGAATGTGTATGGATCTGTTGTGTTTTTTTGATTGGCAATTGCTTTGTAGACGCCCTTTTTTGTTCCTATTATAATTTGATTGTCGATAACTTGTGGGGTGTGGTTGGTTTTATTTTTGGGTAGGCCATTTGTTTCGTCAAATTTGTAAACCTGATATTCGGAGAGGCTTTGGTCGGTAAATTTTACCAGTTGAACACCTTGTGTATGTGTTCCCAGCCATACTTCATTTTCTGCAACGGGCATTATCTTTAGTATTCGACTGTTGATTTCCGGTAATTCTCTGTAATTGCGAAGTTTTGGTATCTCATCGGGCGTAAAATCGATATCGGCAATGCCTAGCCCCTGCCGCAGGCCAATAAATATTTTATTTGGGAAGTAGGGGGAATAGCCCACAGAAAATGCAAAAACATGGGGGAGTATGTTTTGTGCGTGATTGCCATCAACGGCAAATACTCCCTTAGAAGTAGGAGCAATAAGTTGGTCTCTTACCATGTGTAAATTCCAGCAACTTTCAGTTATTTCCGGAATTTTTTCTGTTTGGTGATTGTCTTTGTATATTTCTAGTTGGTGCTTATCCAGTACATGCAATCCGTTGAGCGATGCTATGTAAGTCTTGTTGTTGTATTGTAGTGCACTTGTTGTAAAGCTTTCGATTCCTTGGTTCTGGCCAAAAATATGAATGGGAAGGGAATTTGAAACATGTGAAATGCCATTTTCGCCATAAACCCATAAGTCGTTAAAATGGTCGGCATAGAGCCCGTAAATGGTTCCGTTATTGAGTCCGCGTTCGCTATTAATAATTCGGTGTAACCTTCCTGCCGTGTCGATTAAGGCTACTCCGCCTTTTAATGTGCCCAGTGCCAGTGTATTGTTTTTTAGTTTAACTGCGGCGTAAAGCGCGTTAATGTTAATATATTCGCGTAGTTTCGGCGCTAGGGGAATGCTTTTTAACTCATCAGATTCAATCGAATACTTAAAGAAACCTTTTTTCTGGCTAAAAATATACAGTTCATCGTTTTTTGACTCCACAATATTGATAAGACCTGCATCGCCAATGCCAAAAGGGGCTAGTTTGCTAATGGGTTTAATATTTCCTTTGTACACCCGGCAAATGCCCAGCGTTTTGTTTATCAGCCAAATACGGTCATGTGCTTTTGCTGCAAATAATGCTTTTAATTGTGTTTCATGGAACGAAATGCGGTTTTTGTGGTAACGGTAAAAGCCTGTTTCAGTAATAAAGTAAACACCATGGCTGGTTGTAAATGTTTTCCAAACGTTACGCATGTTTTTTAGTGTGTCGGGCAATTGCGACGATAGGTTTGTGTAATGATAACTTCCGTTAGGTCGGGTGCGAAACACTCCAAATTCATTGTACGATCCTACATATACATGGTTGAGTGAGTCGGTATCAATGGAACGAATAATACTTTTATTTTCGGCTTGTAAGTGTTGCCAGTTTTCACCGTCGTAAACCATTACATGTCGGTTTGCTCCAAAGTACATTATACCGCGCTCGTCCGACGTGGCAGACCATATTTGTGCACTAGCTCCGTAGTCTTCCGTGGTGTAGTGTTTTGTGATTAGTTTTCCGTTATATTCATGTTGGGCAAACGCTTCTGCTTTTCCCAATAGAAGAGTAATAAAAATAAGGAAACAATATGTCAGAGTCGGTTTTATCATTGGTTTAGGTTGGTTACATTCGCAAAGATAATAGTTTAAACTTTCACTGCTACAATCATTACATCATCGGTTTGTTCTAGTCCGGCTTTCCAGGCATAAAATTCTGTTGCAAGGCTATCGTGTTGTTCGTTTAGTGGGTATGCTATATTTTGTATCAGGAGCTGTTTAAAGTTTTTGTACAAGTATTTTCGGTTAGTGTTTCCGCCAAACTGGTCGGGGAATCCATCGGAGAAGAGGTAAAAAACATCACTGTGGGTGAATGAACCGGTGGTGGCGTTGAACGTTTCGTCCATGTTTTGATGAATGCTAATGGGCATTCTGTCGCCTTCTATTTCTGATAGTTCATTTGTTTTTTGATCGATAATGTAGGCTTTATGGTTGGCACCTGAAAATTGGTACGACTGATTGGTTTTATCGAACCGAATGATGGAAATATCCATTCCATCTTTGTTTGTGGCCGTTTTTTCATCCTGATGCAGTAGGGTCACAATTTGCAGTCGGAGCTCATTTAGTATTTCGTTTGTTTGTGTTTTTCCTTGCCGAATGACAATATCATTTAACATAGAAATACCCAAAATACTCATAAACCCGCCGGTAACTCCATGTCCTGTAGAGTCGGCCACAGCCAGAATCATTCCGTTTTCTGTTTCGTGCAGCCAATAGAAGTCTCCGCCAACAATTCCTTGGGGGCGGTTAAATACGAACCAATCGGAAAAAAATGATTGAAACAAGTGAGCAGGAGGGATTAGTGCCTTTTGTATTCTCGAAGCATATGTGATATTGTCTGTCAGGTGTTGTTTTTGTTCGTAAATTTTGTCGCGCTGTGCTACGGTCAATTTATTTTGTTCTGCGAGCGCTTCATTTTGGCTCTGTATTTCTTCTTTTTGAGCTGTTATTTTTTTGTTGAGTTCAGAGAGGTTGTCTCGTTGTACCTTAATCTCTTCATTTTGTTGGTTGACTTCTTCGTTGCGAATATTGAGCTTATTGATGGCTGCTTTTTTCTGTTTTATTTGAGTTAAAAGCACCCCCCCGAAGAGTAGTATGAGGATTGTGGCGCTCGACAGAATAATGAGCATGGTGTTTCGGGTTCTGATTTTGGCATTGCTTTTTTCCAGCTCTAACTGATTTTGTTTTTGTTCTTTTTCGAGTAGAACAATTCGTTTTTCGATGTGTACCCGTTGGTAGGCATTCTGAATTTCTTCAATTCGCTTTTGGCTCTGGCTGTTGAATACCGAGTCTTTTAGTTCTGTATACCGCATGTAATTTTTTAACGCTGCCCCAGGGATCTGCATTTTTTGATAAATACGCGAAATAAGTCGGTAGTTCTGAAATGTAGCGGTGCTTAAATGCTGGCTTTTTGCAATTTCTAAGCTTTTATTTGCGTAATTTAGTGCCTGCTGGCTTTTATTTTGCTGTAAAAGCATATCGGCTATGTGGTGATAATTATAGGCAATAGCCAACGCATCGTTTTGTTCGTTTGCTGTTTTAAGAGAGCTTTGAAAGTATTTGTTAGCTTTTCTGTATTGTTTCAACCCTTTTAGAATTATTCCGATGTTGTGTTTGGTGTAAGCAATTGCCATGGTGTTTCCCAACTTCTCGTTCAGGGCAAGCGCATTTTCGTAGTAGTTTAGCGCATTTTGGGTATCGCCCATCAAATCGTAAATGGTTCCAATATTATTACTAATAAAAGCCCGGTTTGATGTAATATTCTGATTCTCGGCAATTTTTAGTGCGCCCAAAAACGATTCCAGTGCCTTTTCGTAGTTTTCCAATTCTTTATTGATGATTCCAATACTGTTGAGCGCCCGTGCTTTTCCGGTGGTCGATTGAATTTCTTCTGCTATTAGAAGCGCTTTTTGGTAATATTCCAGCGCTATGGCGTAAATGGCATGCTGCTCTTGTATCATTCCTTTATTGATAAGAATCTCAACCGAGGTTTCATTTTTTAGATTTTTATTCAGGAGTTGGGCGCTATCTATATAGCTATCGGCCATGGCGAGCCGACCTTTGTAAATTAGGCTTTTGCCAATTAGGTTGTAGGCGCGGGCTGCTTGTTCGGGCTGTTTATAAATGGTAGCGTGGCTCAGTGCCAGATGGGCGAAATGCAGCGTGCTGTCCCAGTTTATATTTTGAAACATTATTGCGTAATTGTTGTAATGATTAGCTTTTTCGCTACTCATAGCGCTTTTAATTACATGTCTCAGACTATCTGTGTTCGCTGTTACCGTGAGTGTGCAAAAGAGAAGCAAAGAGAATATAACTGGTTTGATCATAGTATTGTCTTTTATTGCACTGGTTTAGGTGCTGGTTTAGTTAGTAGAGATTATTGGTTCTTTAGCTCTAACGTATAGGGTAAAGTCTCAACGGTTTCTACTTTGGCTTTAGTTAGTTCGACCGAATATACCAACTTTTTTTTGTTTGACCGTAAATTAGGTTGCTTTTTTGATTTATTACCCAAAATCTGCAAGGAACTATTATAATATACCTTTGTATTCCTATTACACTTTAATGCACATGTACGACCAATTCTTGAAAATCTTAGAATTTTCTCCAAAAAAACTGAATAGCAGATTTTGGTTTTATTTTACATTTCAGAATTAATGGGTTTCTACTTGTTTTTCAAGGTAAAAAGTGGCAATTTTGCACTGTCAAACAAGCTCGTTGTTAATTTGAATATAAGCTAAAATGAAGAAAATTCTTGGAATGGGTAATGCCCTTGTAGATATGCTTTACCAGCTACCTGATGAAGTAATATTAGAAGAAATCAAATTCCCCAAAGGTAGCATGCAACTGGTCGATATCGCGCAAAGCGATGCCGTAATGCTAAAAGTGAAAGACCTGCCGGTTCAGCAGTTAAGTGGTGGCTCAGCCGGAAATACGGTGCATGGAATTGCAGCTCTTGGTGGTGAGGCCGGGTTTATTGGCAAGGTAGGCGAAGATACCCTTGGTGCATTTTTTCACGACGATCTGAAAAATGCCGGAATTAAGGCTCATTTTATTAAAAGTAAAACCGCTACAGGTAAAGCTGTTGCTATGATTACGCCCGATAGTGAACGTACATTTGCTACCTATTTGGGTGCAGCCGTAGAATTGTCGCCCGACGATCTGAAGGAGGAGATGTTTGAAGGGTTCGATATTTTTCATGTAGAAGGATATTTGGTGCAAAACCACGATTTACTAAAGCGCGCTTTGCAATTGGCAAAAGCAGCCAGGTCGCGGGTTTCCATTGATATGGCAAGCTTTAATGTGGTAGAGGCCAACTACGACTTTCTGTGGGAAATGGTAAAAGATTACGTCGATATTGTGTTTGCCAACGAAGAGGAAGCACAGGCATTTACCGGAAAAGAACCCCGGCAGGCACTCCCGGAAATCGCTGCACATGTCGATATTGCCGTGGTGAAAGTTGGTGCTAAAGGTGCATTAATTCAGCAGGGTACTGAGGTTGTAGAGGTAGAAGCCGTAGCTACCAACGTGATAGACACCACCGGTGCCGGAGATTTATTTGCTTCCGGATTTTTGTTCGGTTTGCTCAACGATTGGCCTCTGGAGAAGGCAGGCGCCGCAGGAGCCATTATGGCCGGCAAAGTAATTTCGAAAATTGGAGGCCGTTTACTGGTCGATGAAATTAAAACCGTAAAAAGCCAAATTCAGGGACTTTAACTATTAGAGTTTGTCGTTAATCAAGTGGCCTGACAAACATGACTTCAGGAGCAAATTTGTTCTTATCTATTTTTATAAGTACATTTAGGCTCCTTTTTTAATTATAAAACGCTATGAGAAACGTTCTTTTAATTATCTGCATTGCAGCTTTTACTGCTGTAAATGCGCAGCAGTTGTCATTTGAGTATGACTTTTCTGCTTACCGGGTGCACGATATTGATGAGCATTGTATTGTCCATATCGATAAAACAAAAAACATGGCTGCGCCCGGCGACCCTTTGCAGCCTTACCAACTTTCCAATGTAGTTTTACCACAGGGGACAAAACTAGCAAATGTAACCGTTGAGGTGCTTGAAAAGCAATCGAAGCAGCTCCAGCGTGATGTTATGCCCATGCAGCATGTGCGACCGCTATCTGTGTCAGGTATTGCCGAGTTTGTTAAAAATGAAAATACTTACAAAAAACAACTGGTTAAAAGTATAAGCCAAAGTATTGTGGTTAACACCGAACTGATGAACGGGTATTCCATAGCACAGGTGAAATTTTCGCCCATGGAATATAACGCCAAAGACCGGAAAGTAACCATGGCTACCAAAATCCGAATTGTTATTGATTACGCTCCGAGCGAGAAGCATGCCGGCGCAATGGTCAGTAAAAGACCACAGGTGCTTGCCCGCTTGCAGTCGCTTTGCATAAATCCGGAAATGGCAAAAACGTACCAGCCCAAAATCGATAAAAGCACGAATGCCATTGATGCGCTGATTATTACTCCGGAGCAGTTTCATGAGCAGTTTGAACCTTTGCGTAACGATTATAAGGCACGAGGGTTATCGGTTGAAACCCTATCGGTAAACCAAATTGAGCAATCCTACTCGGGTAGCGATTTGCAGGAGAAAATTCGGAATGCTATAATCGACTACTATCAAAATCACGATGTGTTGTATGTGCTCCTTGGTGGCGATGTGGAACATATTCCGCACCGTGGCTTTTATTGCTCGGTACAGTCTAGCAGTGTTTACGAGGACGATGATATTCCGTCCGATCTTTATTACATGGCGTTGGACGGAAGTTGGAACGATAATGGAAATGATCTTTGGGGCGAGCCCGATGAGGACGACCTGTTGCCCGAAGTGGCGCTGTCGCGTATGCCGTTTTCTACTGCCGATGAGCTGCAAAATATGCTTTACAAAAGTTTGCAAAATACCAATGCACCTGTGGTGGGAGAGCTAACCGCACCACTTCTTGCTGGCGAGCATTTATACGATGAACCGCTAACATGGGGCGCGCAGTACCTCGATCTTATTCATGGTACGCACGACGATAACGGCTACACTACAACCGGAATTCCCGATGAACACCCGTTTGTAACCATGTACGACCGCGATAGCGAATGGTCGGCCGATGAGTTGATGAACGAAATTAATAGTGGACATCCGTTTATTCATCATGTAGGGCACAGTAATTCAAATTATGCCATGCGTTTGTATAACGGCGACATCACCACCTCCAACTTTGAGCAAACCGACGGCGTTACACATAATTTCCCGGTAATTTACACGCACGGGTGCATCTGCGGAGCATTCGACGATTCCGATTGTATTGCCGAACACATGCTCCAAATCGATCGGTTTGCTGTGGCATTTGTGGGCAATAGTCGGTACGGCTGGTTTAACGAGGGACAAACCGAAGGCCCCAGCCAGCACTTGCATCGCGAATTTGTGAATGCATTGTATGCCGATAAAATTCCCCAATTGGCCGAGGCACATCTTATGTCGAAACTCCAAACCGCAGGATGGGTCGAAGCCCCCGAACAGCACGAGTATGGTGCCATTCGATGGGTGTTTTACGATTGCAATGCACTAGGCGAACCAGCGTTGCCAATCTGGACAAACGAACCACAAAGCATTGATGTGGAAATTGCTCAGGCGGTTACTTTTGGCCAAAACCAAATGAGTGTAATTGCTTCTCAAAACGGTGACCCGACTTCAAATATAACGGTTGCTGTATTACAAAACAACCAGCTTTTGGGAAGCGCAATTACCGATGCCGAAGGCTTGGCAAATGTTTCGTTTCAAGAAGGATTGGTAAACAATGCCGATCTGAATATTATTTTTAGTGGTTACAACACATTGAAAGATACGATTGTACAACCGATAGGCGCACCCGAAGAGGGCTATTTAGTTGTGAGCGACCTTTTGTTTGGCAACGATGACGCTCCGGTTTATGGGAAAACGTATAATAGTTCCATCATAATTCAGAATGTGGGGCAACATACCACCTCCGAAGCACAGCTTGTCATTTCGTGCACACACCCGCTGGTGCAAATGAATGATTCCTCTGTGACAATTCCCGCTATGGATGGATTGGAGCAGGCTACGCTGCAAGAAACAATCAGCATCGGCGTAAGCGACACCATTTCTGATGGCGAACGTATTGAATTTCAATTTGAGTTTACCACTGACGGCGAAGTAACGCATTCCATGACTAAAACTTACGAGGTGCAAGCCCCTGATCTGTTTTTGGCCGATTTGTATGTGAATGATGCTGATGCCGGAAATGGAAATGGGTTTATGGATCCGGGCGAAGTGGTGCTTTTGACACTTGAACTTGGTAATCGTGGTGCTGTAGCTCCGCAGAACATCGAAACCGAGCTGCAATTCGAACACCAGCAAGTTAACGCTTTCATGCAATCGCTTGCCGAATATCGGGTTGATGAGGTTACCGGACATTTTATCTTTGAATTCCCACTTCAAGTAATGAGCGTTGTGGAAAATGCCAACTTTGATGTAAGTATTGATGTAAATATCGATTTTTATCAAACAGTTACACATGAATATAGAACGGTTATTGGCGAGGTGATCGAAGATTTTGAATCGGGTGATTTTTTGCAGTTCGAATGGCAAATGGCTGATGAAGTACCATGGGAAATTACTGCAAACGAAGTTTTTGAAGGTGAGTTCTCTGCTCGGTCCGGTAATATTGATGATGGCGGCACAACCGGTATGTCGGTTAGTATGAGTGTGCCCGAAGACGATAGCATATCGTTTATGTATAAAGTATCGTGCGAAGAAGCTTCCGGCAGTACTTTGTGGGATTACCTGGAGTTTTTGATCGATGACGAACAGATCGAGACATGGGATGGTGAAACTGATTGGGTACGAGCTTCATTTCCGGTAAGTGCAGGGAATCATACATTTGAGTGGCGCTACTCCAAAGACTATTCGGTTTCGCATGGCGATGATTGTGCCTGGATCGATAATATTCGGTTCCCGATTGTGGGCACTGTGCCACCTGCCGGTAATAGTGCACCCGAGGTGAGTTGCAATACCACCATTGAGTTGCAGAATGGAATTCCGTTCAACTTTGAAGTATCTGCCACCGACGCCGACAATGATAGCCTGTCTGCCTCGTTAATGAAAAATCCGGATTGGATGCACATTGAAAATGTCGGAGATAATCGGTGGAATATTACCGGAACTCCACCGGTCGATTACCTGCCGAATTCGCATGTATTTGTTGCCGTAAGCGACGGATATGAATCAGGCGTTGCAATGGTTGAAATTCATTGGGTGGGCATAGGTATGGAAGCCGAACACGAAACGCCAATTTTGACTATTTATCCGCAACCTGCTCAAAATAGCATGTATATTCATTCTCATACAAATGCTCTTATTCAGCAAGTGGCGTTAATATCGCTAAATGGTCAAACACTTGTTGAGCAGAAAGTGGGTGATACTGAGCGTGCAGTTCTCGATGTATCTGCCGTTCAGCCCGGAATATATATCGTGCAAATAACCCGGAAAAACACAGAGACTGTGTATCGGAAAGTTATTGTTCGATAGCACGCATTTAATGAAATGAGATTAAGGTTAAAATAGTACGAGAAAGCCTCCGTTTTAGGATGAACCCGAAACGGGGGCTTTTGTATTTTGTGATAATAAACCTAACTGTTCATTGAATGCATAAGGCTTATGGCGCATGGAGCAGGAATTAAATATCAAGCTACTCCGGCCAAACTTATTCGTCCGACGCTTTTTTCCTAATCTTTTGTTGCACTAATTGTTATCGAAAAAATTCCGGTTTCGCCTGTTGCAAATTGGTTCATTTCTTTGGGAGTCAGGTGTTTTTTTAAAATGTTGTCGGGTAGCATAATGGGCTGCAATTTGTGTGTTTCGATGTTTCGAAAGCCCTTTTTTTCAATAATTCCAACATATGCTTCCATGTTTAGTGCTCCCGATACGCAACCCACAAACAATTCGGCATCGGATTGTATCTTTTTGGGTAGCTCACCTTTTATAACCACATCTGAAACACAAAAATGACCGCCCGGCTTAAGTACACGCATTATTTCTGCAAAAGCTTTGTGTTTGTCGGGTACCAGATTAAGTACGCAATTTGAGAGTACAACGTCGAATGTGGCATTTTGAAATGGCATTTCTTCAATATCGCCTTCTACAAAGTGCATGTTTTCGAACTGCATGTTTGACGCATTTTCTCTTGCTTTTTTTACCATGTCAGAAGAGAAGTCGATGCCGGTAACCATTCCGGAATCACCAATTATGGTGCGGGCTACAAAACAGTCGTTCCCGGCACCTGCACCTAAATCCAGTACACTCTGTCCCGGTTGCAGGTTAGCGTATTCTGTTGGCAAACCGCATCCCAAACCCAAATCTGCATTGGCGTTGTGTCCCTTTACAGTATCGTACTCATTGCCAATCATGCTAAATTCCAACTCGCCGCAACAACCCGAACTGCCGCAGCATCCGTTTGAGTTTGATGTGCCCGCTTGCTTGGCTATTTCGCTGTACTTTTCTTTTACGGTAAGTTTTATTTTATTATTATTCATAGCTGTGGTTTTATTTCGTCAATGTATAACTTGTAGAATGAGACGCGAATTTGATCGCGTATCCGAATAAATTCGTTGTGAATGAACTCCGGCGTTCCTGTGGCGTGCGATGGGTCTTCGAAGCCAATGTGTAAGCGCTTTTTAACTTTTCCTAAAAATGCCGGACACGTTTCATTGGCATCGTCGCACACGGTAATCACGTAATCCCATGTTTCATTCAGGTACTTATCTACCTGTTCGGGTATATGTCGGCTGATGTCAATATTTCCTTGTTGCATGACTTCTACTGCCTTGGCATTGACTTTTTCCGATGGGTGTGTGCCGGCCGATGCTACATTTAACCGTTTGTCGAAATGTTGCATAAAGCCGTGCGCCATTTGGCTGCGACATGAGTTTCCGGTGCACAAAATTAAAATATTCATGTTCGTATTGTTTTATTGATTGGTAATTAATTTGCACTTATTTCTTCGTCTTTTTAAGTGCAGGTTGGGTTTTCCATTATATCTATTTCTGTTAAAAATGCATTAAGTACCATGCTCAATTCATTTACTCGGGCAGGATTCAGGCAGTAGTTTGTTTTAGCTCCTGTTACGTATCCCTGAATTAGGCCACTGTTTTTCAGCTCTTTCAGATGCTGGTTTACCGTTGTTCGGCTCAGTGGCAGTTCTTTGCTAATATCGCCCGAAATACATGCTTTGGTTTCTGCCAGATATTTGAGAATTTTTATCCGTGCCGGATGCGCCAGTGCTTTGAAAAGCTCTGCGCATTGCTGTTCCTTAATGTCGAAAAGGTCATTTTTTGCCAAAACCATTTTTGTCGTCTTTAAATTCGACGTAAATATACGTCAATATTTTTAATGGACGTATATTTACGTCGTATTTTTTTGGACTAAATACTAATGACTCAATTTCAAATTTTCAATTCCGCCCCACAGATCGCAAAATAAAAAGAACAATTTTACTATCTTTATACTCAAAGGAAAGTCGGGAAATGCATATTTTTCGTTGTTGAATTGATTATTAAGCTATTGAATCATATTAATTTGGGTATTATGAATAAAAAAACATCGCTTTTTACCATCTTAATTACCTTGGGTATTTTGGTTGGGGCATACTTCATTTTTTTTACGGGCGTTAGTAAGCAAAGTCAGAAAATCCATGCCCGTTGGATTTCGGCGCACACAAGCGGAACGGTATCTGCATACAGCCCGGTGAAGGTTTACTTTTCGCGCGATATGGTTTCCAAAGATCAAACCGGAGTGTCGGCATCGAAGAAAATATTTTCCATTTCGCCATCGGTAAAAGGGCAGGCAACTTGGGTGCAAACCAATGTGCTGGAATTTGTGCCCACCATGCCGTTCGAAAATGGTGAAACGTACGATGTAAAAGTCGATCTTTCGCGAATTGTCGACTCGCTTAACGTGGATGATTATCGGTTCGATTTTCGGGTTGTTGAGCAAAATTTCACCGTAGATATCGAAGGATTAATTCCAATAGATCCGGAGAACGTAGATTTTCTCAAAGTATATGGTAGTATTTCATTTGCCGATAAAACTTCCGACGAGGATGTTCATTCGGTACTGAGTGCATCTATCGATAATCAAAATCTTCCTATAAAATGGGAAGCCGATAAAAGTGGCCGAAATTTCGCTTTTTCGGTCGATAGCATTGAACGAAAGCAGAGTGCCCGTACCATTACCATTAAATACAATGGTCAGCCGGTAGATGTTGACTACAAAGGCGAAACCACCTACCGAATTCCTGCCAAGGGGGAATTTATTCTCACCGGGCACAAAGTACAGCAATATCCGGAACAACAAATAAAATTATATTTCTCTGATCCGCTAAAGCGGTTTCAGGATTTGGACGGACTTGTAACATTAGATGAAATTTCGGATTATAGTATCGATGTACAGGGGAATATGATTATTCTTCAACCTGTAGAGCGCCAGAATGTAAGCGATCATTTGCGACTTAACCGCAATGTGGAAAGCATTACAGGCAAGGCTTTAGGACGTGATACTACACTAAAAGTGGTTTTCGAAGAGTTGAACCCGGCCGTTAGAGCCAAAACCGACGATGTTATTCTGCCACCCAACGCTAAAGGTTCACTATTTGCTTTTGAAGCTGTGAATTTGCGCGCTGTTGATGTGCGTGTATTCCGCATTTATCAGAATAATGTGTTACAGTATTTGCAAAACAATAATTTAGGCTCTAATCACGAGCTTCGCCGTGTGGGGAAGCCGGTTTTTCAGCAAACTGTGGTGCTCGATCAGTATGCCAATACGGACTTAGGGCAATGGAACACTTTTTACATCGACTTAACCAAAATTGTAGAAAAAGAGCCTGCCGCACTGTATCATATCCAAATTAGCTATCGGCATGAAAATGCCATTACGCGCTGCGACGACCCCGCACAAACGCCAAAAGCTACAATGGCCGAAAACGAATTTTGGGATCAGTTTGACAACTATAACTACGCAAGCTCATATAATTGGCGCTTACGCGACGATCCGTGTAACGATGCTTATTACGGATTTCGCCGTGCCATGACGCACAATTTTATGGTTAGCGATATCGGACTTATTGTTAAAGCTGAGGAGCACGGGCGCTTAACCGTTTTTGCTACAAGTCTTTCAGAAACCAAGCCGCTGGCAGAAGCAACTGTTGAAGTGCTTGATTATCAGCAGCAAGTTATTTCCAGCGATGTTTCAAACGAAGAAGGTAAGGTGGTTTTCAATGGAGTTAAATCGCCTTATTTTATTAAGGCACAGCATGGCAATTACACCACATACTTACGAATGAATGAAGGCGGAGCGCTTTCTTACAGCCATTTCCCCACCGACGGAGCAAATGTTGCTGCCGGACTAAAAGGGTTTGTTTACAACGAGCGTGGTGTATACCGCCCGGGCGATACCATTTTCTGCGGGTTTATGTTGCACGATTTGGCCGGGCAGCTACCTGCGCAGATTCCTGTTACCTTCGAATTGTATAATGCCCGCTCGCAAAAAGTCGCACAAGAAGTTGTTTCCAGAAATAGTTCCGATCATTATCTGACACATTTCCCAACACAACAAGCCGATGAAACCGGAACGTGGCGTGTAGTTGTGCGTGCAGGAGGGCAAGATTTTACAAAATACATTGCGGTTGAGACCGTTAAGCCAAACCGATTAAAAATTGAAATCGATGCTCCTGAAATTATCTATGATGCCAATAATGAGCCATTGGTGCTTGAAGCACAATGGTTGCATGGCGCACCGGTTAGTGGCCTAAAGGTGACGGCCGAAGCAGCGGCTTCGCGCTCCAATTTAAAGTTCGATAAGTGGCCGGGATTTCAATTTAATCATCAAGAGCACGAGCTAAATACATCGCCGGAACAGTTTTTTGGCGGAAACCTAAATGAAAGCGGTCGTGTGAACATTCCATCGTTTACTCCCAAAACCAAAAGGTTACCATCAAAAATTAACCTTTCCTACTTCTTCAAGGTGTTCGAATCGAACGGTAATTTTAGCATCGCCTCCAGGCGACAGTCTTATTTGCCATACAAATCGTACGTAGGACTGAGGCTGCCCGAACCAACCGGACGCTACAATATGTACGCAACCGATAAAGATGTACCGATAAATATTGCTGCTGTAACAGCCGAGGGCGACAATTTTTCCGGGAATATTAAAGCCCGTGTAAATGTGTACAAAGTGCGATGGAGCTGGTGGTGGGAAAATTCAAATGATTTTGGATACCGCTACCGTAAGTACAAGAAAAAAGTTAAAACAGAATATGTTAACATACAAAATGGGGAAGCCCTTTTTAACCTATCGGTAGATAGGAATGAGTGGGGCAGGTACCTTGTAGAAATAACGAATCTTGATAATCGGCAGGTTGCATCGTCATTTATTTATTTCGATTGGCCCAGTAGCGCCGGTAGAGGAAATAGGCCCGAAGGCGTAGCACAAAATATGCTTCGGTTTGCAGCTCAGAAAGAAGAATACGAAACCGGCGAAACGGTTGAGCTGAGTTTTCCCACATCGATGGGAGGCAAAGTATTGGTAAGTATCGAAAACGGTTTTAAGGTAATTGAAACCTATTGGCTCGATACAGAAGAGGGCGAAACATCTTTTTCGTTCAAAGCCAATGCCGAAATGGTGCCCAATTGCTATGTGAACGTACACTACATTCAGGAGTATAGTCAAACCAAAAACGACTTGCCGCTGCGGCTTTACGGCGTGGCCGGAATTCGTGTAACCGACCCCGAAACACGATTAAAACCCGTAATTGAGATTGATGAGGAGCTGGAGTCGGGGAAGAGCTTTGAGCTAACCGTTTCTGAGCAAACCGGACAGCCCATGAGCTATTCGATTGCCATTGTAGATGAGGGATTGTTGGCGCTCACAAACTTTGAAACACCGAATCCGTATCGTACGTTTTTTGCACACGAGGCACTTGGTGTTTTAACCTACGATATTTACGATTGGGTAATAGGCGCATTTAGCAGCACCATTGAACGTGTAATTGGAATTGGTGGAGGCGCAAGCGGCACCCGCGATCCCTCACAGGTTGCCGATCAGCGGTTTAAGCCCGTGGTAATTGTTAAAGGGCCTTTTACGCTGGATGAAAACAAGCAGGCAGTGCACCAAATAACCCTGCCTCCATATATTGGAGAGGTGCGAACAATGGTTGTAGCACGTAATGATCAGGCTTTTGGTAAGGCAGAGCAGTTTTCAAAAGTTAAATCGCCGCTAATGGTGATGGCTACCGCGCCGCGCAAATTGGTGATGAACGATGAGTTTGTGTTGCCCGTAAATATTTTCCGCGATAAAAAGTCATCCGGTAACGTTAAGTTGGAATTGCTTCACGATAATAGTTTACAAATACAAAACGCCGTGCGCGAAGTTTCTTTTGAACGTGGTGAAACAGAGAAAATGGTCTACTTCACCTGCAAAACAGGCGATAAAGTGGGGTTTGCACGGTTTAGTGTTAAAGCACACGATGGCCGAAATACCGCCGGCGAAGAACTTGCCGTAGAAGTGTATAACCCAACGCCGCGCAAGTACAGTGTGAAGTTTGCCGAGTTGGAAAATAACGGAAAGCAAAGTATTGCTGTTGATCCGGTTGGTGCAGTTGGAACAAATGCCCTCACCGCAGAACTTAGCACCCTGCCACCATTTAATTTGTATAAACATTTCAGCTATTTGCTCGATTACCCGCATGGTTGTATTGAACAAACCGTTTCGGGTGTGTTCGGGCTTATCAATATTGAACATGTGTTGCAACCTCAAAAAGGCGATAAAACGCGCATGGAGGAGAAAATAAAGGCAGCATTAAGCAAATTACGAAGTTTTCAAACCGAAAGTGGTGGTATGGCTTATTGGCCGGGGAGAAGCAATGTAAATATGTGGGGTACAAACTACGCCGGGCATTTTATGGTTGCAGCTTCGAAGGCAGGCTATAGTGTCGATAAACAATTGTACAACAAATGGTTGCGATTCCAGAAAACCATAGCCGGAAGTTGGGTTTCTACCGGGCCTGCATCGCAGTACGAGCAGGCTTACCGATTGTATACCCTGGCACTTGCCGGAGAAGCTATGCGCGGGCCCATGAACCGATTGCGCGGAACCGTTAGCGCCGGATCGCCCATTGCCATGCGTTTGGCTGCCGCTTATGCTGTATCGGGGCGCAAGCAAGCTGCCGAGGCTTTGTTGAAAACGGAAATAGGAAGCAACATACAACCCATTGAAGGTACATACGGTTCGGCACTGCGAGAGCAGGCCATGATGCTGCAAACGCTTAATTACCTCGAAAAAGAGGAGCTAGCTATGGGGCTAATTAAAAATATGTCGAAACAAATGACAGAAAATACCTGGCACAGCACACAAACCCGTGGTTGGGTGTTGCATGCTGTTGCCGATTTTTACAGTAAGCGCGATGTGGCTCGGAAAATTGCTGTGGAATATTCAGTTAACAGCGGGAAGACCAAAACCATTGAAAGTACAAAACATGTGGTGAATGTCGATTTGCCATTTAACTTTTCGCCAACGCAAAACATTTCGTTTACAAATAAGTCGGGCGGACAAATCTATTTGCAGTTGGTAAATGAGGGACAACCCAAACCCGGCAAGCATAAGCCTGAATCTTCGAATTTGCAAATGAGTGTGGATTACAAAGGGCTGAACGGGTCAATTTTACCAATCGAAAAGCTGAGTCAGACCACCGATTTTGTGGCCGAAATACGTGTGAAACATCCCGGTATAAGATCAACATACGAGAACCTTGCACTTACTTTTACCGCTCCCGGCGGATGGGAAATCATCAACACCCGGTTTACCGATTTTGATGGCGAAAAAGAGGAGAGTAATTTCGATTTTCGCGATTTTCGCGATACGCAGGTTATGACCTATTTCGATTTGCGACCCAACGAGGAAAAAGTGTTTTACATTTCGCTTAATGCAACCTATGGCGGCACCTATTATTTGGCACCGGTAAGTTGCGAAGCCATGTACGACAATACCGTAAGAGCAACATCGGCAGGCACATTTGTAGAAGTTAACGTAAAAAAATAGTAATGTAGTAGTTTAATGTGAAAAAATATTTAACCCTTGCTTCGTCTTTTGTAATAATGCTTTGCATAGGCAGTGTATATGCCTGGAGCTTGGTTGCATCGGAGTTAATAGATGAATACCGTTTTTCTGCTCTTGAGACTCAGGTAATATTTGGAGCTCTGATTGGTATTTTTCCGGTAACAATGATTTTTGTAGGCAACATATCCGAAAAAATCAAACATCGGTATTTTGGCTACATTGCGGGTGCTTTGTTTTTGGTTGGGTATTATTTGGCGGGCCATTCGCAGGGTAGCTTTGTTCCGGTTTTTGTTGGAGTTGGTGTTTTGGCCGGAATTGGAACCGGCTTCGGGTATTGGACTGCTTTAACTGTGCCGGTTTTGTGGTTCCCGAAAAATAGGGGGCTGGCTACGGGAATAGCAGCAGCAGGTTTTGGTTTAGGAGCAATTTTTATGTCGGAATTGTTCGAAATACTATTCCGTTCCGGCTATAATGTGTTGCAATTGCTCAAAATTATCGGGGTTGTTTATGGCTTAATTATCATTGCCGCATCATCGTTTATTTTCCAGGTTCACGAGATACCAAAAAGAGAAAACACGCAAATTGGCACATCGTATTTTTTACGTTTAACGGTTTTTAGAAGACTATTTTCAGGCATGTTTCTTGGTACTTTTGCCGGATTGTTGATTGTTGGAAGCATCGGAGTTATTGGAGGGCAACACCAAATTACCGGTAGTGCTTTGGTGCTTGGCGTAGTGTTTTTTTCTGCCGCTAATTTTTTTGGAAGGCTTTTTTGGGGAGGGGTAAGTGATTATTTTGAAACAAAACTTTGTATTTTCTTAGCTCTTTTGCTTCAATCACTGTCTATTCTTTCTTTGAATGTTTTTCTATTGACAGATATTTCGTATTTAATTATTGCTGCCCTTATCGGGTTTGGGTTTGGCGGAAATTTTGTACTTTTTGCCAAAGAAACAACTCAGGCTTATGGCACTGAAAGCATGGGAGTAATATACCCTTATGTGTTTGTAGGTTATGCCATTGCCGGTATTCTAGGCCCTTTAAGCGGTGGATTTATTTACGATTTTTTTGGGACGTTTTACTATGCAGTTTTTTTGGCAGGTTTTATGAGTCTTGTGGGAAGTTTGTTGTTTTTAAATCAATTTTTTACATCGAAAAAGAATGAATAATATAAATACTTTAAACTATGCAGCACAGTGTATTCAGGAAGGAAAACTGGTTGCTTTTCCAACCGAAACTGTTTATGGATTGGGTGCAAATGCTTTAAACCCACTGGCAGTTGCAAAAATATTTGAACTTAAAGAGCGCCCCTCTTTTGATCCGTTGATTATACACATTGCAAGTATGCGCATGTTGGAAAATCTGGTTTTAGATCGCGATGAGCGGGTTTATAAGTTGGCCGAAAAATTTTGGCCGGGTCCGTTGACTATTGTGTTGCCCAAAAGCAATGTAGTACCTGATATTGTTACATCAGGATTGCCAACAGTGGGCATTCGAATGCCCGGTAACGAAATAGCATTGGAACTCATTCGCCGAGCCGACTGCCCAATTGCTGCACCAAGTGCAAATAAATTTGGGCGCATTAGCCCAACCACGGCGGCCCACGTAAAAAAACAATTGCCCAATGTGGATTATATTCTCGACGGCGGTAAAACTACGGTTGGAATTGAATCTACCATTATTAAACTAACCGATTCGGGCTTTCAAATACTACGTAATGGAATTATTACCCAAGAAGAGCTAGAAGCGGTAGTACCATTCGATGGAGATACTGCAATTGAAAAAATGGCCGCTCCCGGAATGTTGAAATCGCATTACAGCCCAAAGAAAAAGCTATTGATTGCCGATAGCGCCACAATGAATATTGATAAATCCAAAGTGGGATTTATCTCATTTTCGGGCGAATTAGAAAATGGTTACGCTAAAGTAATACGCGTATCGGAAAGAAAAGACTTGAAAGATTATGCTGTAAATATGTTTGAGGCCATGCACGCATTTGAAGACGACGACGATATCGACACCATACTCGTAGAACCCGTAAGTGAGCAAGGAATAGGAAAAGCTATAATGGACAGATTAAGGAAAGCCGAATTTAATTGGCGAAAAGCTTAGCGTCATTTTATGCATAAAATGACGCTAATGTAGTAAAGTGAAAGCTGCTGAACCCGGGATGTAATTGCTTTACTTGCAAACGGACACAGAACATGCTCGATTCCTTTTAAGTCGCCCTATATGGTTAGCTGAATTCCTGCAAAAACCTTCATGCTATTGGGGCGGTACGTTTTCTCTCCATCGTCTTTTTTAGTGCGAATTGCTGAATTGTTTAGTATATCTAAGTTTAGACTGAGCTTGTTGCTAATTGGTACAATAATACCTGCTCCGGCAATAATTCCGAACCTGAAGTTGTTCTCTCGGGCATAGTATCGTTCGCTTTTATCGTAATTGCTCATATTTTCTTCTACCACTTTTTTTGCCACGGCATAGCTTACTTCTGGGCCCGCCTTTATGACCAATTTTACTTTATTGAAAAATTGAGTTCCCCCAATGGCAGAAATTCCCAAATAATTTTCAATATATGCAAGTCGAGTATAATTGAAATCATTGTGTTCAATTGGGGGAAATTCAATAAGCTCGTAGGCATCGTATCGGTTATATGTTAAACCTATTTGACCAAAGAGCCTTTTAGTCAGGTTCATTCCAGTGTAAACGTAGCCGCCGTAACTCGGATCTCCGTTCAACATATCTGATGCGGTTAGTCCCACCCCTGCTTGTACTCCGTAATAAAAATCATTGCTTTGGGCCCGCGCTAGATTAGCAGATAATGCGTTAAAGGCAAGCCATAACGAAAGCGATAAGATTGTAATTCTCAATTTTTGATTTTTCATGATACTTTTTTTTAAAAATTAACAAAAGTACTTTTAATTCATAGGCTCATTTGTTTTGGAACATTACTGTCATGTCAATGCTCAAATGATGTAAAAGAACAAGACCTGGTGCGTTATTTGGGTGTTGACATGACACTACTAACGCTATAGAAATTGATTTATTACTACATTTTAATGCGTCAGCAAAAAAAATACGTGAGCTTGATGTTTTCTTGCAAATACATAATTGGCGCTGGAAGCATTTATTGTAATAGAACAACAGGGCAAAAATGTATGAAAACGCACGAAAACAAAGTCAGCGAACATTGAATCAAATTGTTGCTTCATTTTTAGGTGGAGT
This sequence comes from Salinivirgaceae bacterium, assembly GCA_046482785.1. Lineage (GTDB taxonomy): Bacteria > Bacteroidota > Bacteroidia > Bacteroidales > Salinivirgaceae > Salinivirga. The sequence continues at coordinate 291 of JAWOEM010000076.1, read as the reverse complement.
TTTAGGTATAATACTGATAATTAGTCTCAGCAAGAAAACTACCTGTTTTTGGGTGTGCCTAGTAATAAAACTTCAAGAACAAGCCTGTCCTCGAGAATCGGGAGCTTGCCCATTTTGAAAATCAAGGAGTCCCGAATAAAACATTCGGGATGACTGTTTTCAAAATGGGCATAACGTGATACATTGAGCTCGTCGAAATGCAGTTATTGGAGTTTTATTACACACACTATTTAGAGCCTGTCCATAAAGTCGGGGTGTCCAGTGAATAAACTCCATTTTCAAGGCATTCGA
>JAWOEM010000407.1:0-5974 GCA_046482785.1 Salinivirgaceae bacterium | reverse complement strand
ACTTATCAAGAGCTAAAATTAATTATCAATTTTGAAGTACACAACATTTTTGCGAAATAAATATCCCTAATTTTTTTATCTATGCCACCAACAATACAATACGTATAAGTATCTTATAATAAACAATCTAAAAAAACATCAACATCTTATTTAGCTGCAATAGAAGATGTAATTGTCTGATATACTGTTTAAAGTGATTAACAGATGTTTTAAATCTGAAAATCGACTATTCAATTGCATCATATATATAAATGGAAACTGTTCCGTTAATTTAAACTATTTATACTATTTTTGCGATTGAAACGCTAGGACAAATATGAAAAAAATTCAATACTATTCTATACGTATTTTCTCGGGTTTTATAGGATTTCTGCCATTTTTCATTCTATACGGACTATCTGATTTCATTACGTTCATTTTGCATTTTGTGGTGAAATATCGGCGCAAAGTGGTACGGTCTAACCTAACCCGCTGCTTTCCGGAAAAAAGTAAAAAAGAGCTACGTATAATTGAACGAAAGTTCTATCGTAACTTAAGCGATATAGCTATAGAGAGCATCAAAGGGATTCACATGTCCAAAAAGCAAATCAATAATCGATTTAAAATTGTAAACCCGGAGGCACTTGATAAATACTACCAAAACGGCCAGGATATTCTGAGTTTGGCAGGTCACTATTGCAATTGGGAATGGGGAATATTGGGGGTCGATTTCCAAATAAAGCATCAGGCTGTATCGATCTACAAGCCCATGAACAATAAATATATGGAAAAGTACAGCCATAAACGCAGGTCGCGATGTGGCATGAAATTAATTCCCATTTCTGAAGCCAAAAATTTTATCGGGTCAAAACGAGAAACACCGGCTGCACTGATTTTAGCAGCCGATCAAAATCCGGCCGACCGAAAAAAAGCAATTGTTGTAGATTTTTTCGGTATGGAAACTGCATGCCTGCATGGCCCGGAAGCCTACGGGCGAAACTTAGGCTGGCCCATTATATATTTCGACATTCAACGTGTAAAACGCGGGCACTACACTCTTGAAATAATAGAATTATTTGAACACTCGGGAAAAACGGAGTTTGGCGAAATTACCCAAAAGTATATGAGTACCCTTGAAGGAATTATTAAGCAAAAACCAGAAAACTGGCTATGGTCGCACAAGCGATGGAAAAACACAAAAGAAGAAATTAAAGAGATAAAAGGGTATAACCAAGCACGTATCAAGAAAGAAAAAGAGATGCAAAAAGCCTCAACAACTATTCCTCCAAACGATCGTAAATAATGCCTTTAAGAGTGTAATGTCTTAAGCAAGTATTCTAATTGTCAAATCGAGCATCCTCCTTTGGGTGAAGTTTAGCGTGCTTTACTGACTAAAAATCCTGAACACTAAGCCTTTTTCAGTAGACCGTGCCATCGCTTGTTGCGCTGTATAATTGCACCAATGAAGCCACACACAGGCACTACTTTATACCCTGCCTGCTCGGTAAAGGAGAGAACCTGTTCAACCATTTTCTTCCCAACACCCTGACCTTCGAGTTCTCTCGGAACCTTCGCAAAATTGAGATACATCACATCTCCCTTTAGTTGATAAGCCACAAAGGGAGTATACTTACCTACCTGCACTTCGAACCGCTGTAATTCTTTATTATTGATTAACTTAAGTTTTTCCATATCACTTTTTCACTATTCATACCCAAAACAAAATCTGTCTATGACTATTCGCTAATGTTTGCTTAATAGTCAATGAGCCCGACACGGCGGGATCATTTCCCATACTCAACATTTCCGTCATAGTCAATGTTTAACCATGACACTATTTTTTATTCAGTGGTAACTCAATTCCAAAGCCTTTCTTTTTGTCCTCGAATTTCAGCATCAGTGAAAAAACAAGTCCTACGAGTCCAAGGCCGGCAAACATTAATATGGTATAGGTATAATCTGCCACCACGGGATTTCCCGGATTCGTTTTATCTAAAATAATTCCGGCTAAAAGGGGTACTCCCCACAATCCGAGATTCTGCACGGAGTACATAATACCATATGCAGCACCTATGCGACTTTCTTTTACCAGCCTTACCATGCTTGGCCACATTGCAGCGGGAACGAGAGAAAAGGCGATGCCCAGAAAAATAACCGGAATATACGGGGAGATGGACGTATAGGCAAAAGTAAGATGTACGCCAAGCACGATGAGCGAACCCAAAATCATTGCTGTAGCGCTTTTTCCATATTTATCAATTACAAATCCGAAGAATGGGGTAAAAAAGGCTGTACCAATGGGCAAAAGAGAGGTGATTCGACCACTTTGAACGGCGGAATACCCAAACTTATCGGCAAAAAAGTCGGGAGCGTAAGCTACAAATGGAAAAACGGCCGAATAAAATGTTACACACAAAAGCACAATGTAAAGGAACGGCCGATTCATCAGAATAACTTTTATATCGGCAAAAGAAAACTTTTCAGCGGCAGCCGGAGGTGTTGTGATGGCAATTTGCCTGTCGAGTTTTGCATCCATAAACATGTATACCAGAAAGGCCAGTAAGCCAATTACGACTAACATGGCAGCAAGCCATATTGCCGCAGATAAGTGGCCTCCTTCGGCTATAACGGGCGAGAACTGTAACGCTGCAAAGGTTCCCAAACGGCCAAAACCAACTTTCAGCCCGAAAGCCAAAGCAAGATTCTTCCCTTTAAACCACTTGACCAATATTTTACTTACAACAACAATGCTGGTTTCTGCACCTAATCCGAAAAAGAACCTCCCCAGTAGCATCATTTTTAATTCTGGGGAATACTGCGGAAGAAAAGAAGCCATAAACACCTTTCCCGGTCCACCTGCACTATAAAAGTCCGATGCTCCATAGGCAGTGAGCAGTGCGCCAAGAGCCATTAGAAAAACAAAAGCAAAGCCCGTTCGTCTAATTCCGTAACGATCGAGAATGGCGCCGCCGATGATGGCCATTAACAAAAACGTGTTGGGAATGCTGTAGAAGGAAACGAACAATCCATAATCTGTATTGCTAAAGTTAAATTCCTTCAGCAGCATGTCCTTCAGTGTTGAGAAGGCATCGTAGAAATAATAATTAACTGATAATACAAAACCTACAAGTATGAGCACCAGCCACCGGAGTAGCGCTGACTCGTTTAATGCTTTGGATACTTTTTCCATTTTTCTAATTTTTTGGACAAATATACCTTTTACCCCTTAAAATTCATGGTATTTTCAAAATTTCAGTCAAAAATTTTCCAAAAGCGAAAACAAAAAAAGCCGGCGCAAGCCGACTTTTTTGTTAATATTTTTTGTAAAGTATTTATCTCATTACTTTAACCTTAACGGCTACAGGGCCTTTGGGACCCTTTTCTCTTTCAAACGTTACAAGGTTATTTTCTTTTATCGGCTCCTCGGTGTTATTCACATGAAAAAACACGCTTTCATTGTTGGTTTTGTCTTTTATAAAACCAAACCCCTTTTCATCATTATAAAATGTCACTACTCCTTTACGGATCAATTCTTCTTCCGGTAAATCCTCATTTTTGGGGACGCTAATATCAATGTCCTCAAGGTCAACCTCAGTTTTCTTAGTTGGATCGGGTGGCGTATCCATTAATACGCCATTTTCATCTACATAAGCAATCATATCGTCTAAGCTGCTTCCACCCTCGTTTTCTTTACGTTCGAGTCTTCGTTGCTCTTTTGCTTTACGTTTTTTTTCTTTCTTGTTTCTTACTTCTTTTTTACCATAAGTTTCTCGTGATCTTGCCATATAGTTCCTTTCTATTTTTTAATTTATAATTCAGGTAATTTATTTTTTAATAATCTCCTTAAGCTTACAAGGCCTTTGCTCCGAATTTGTCTAACTCTTTCAGAGGACATGCCGTAAAGCCTGGCAATATCATGCAAAGAGTATACCTTTGAACTGTCTAAACCAAACGATTTGGTTATAATATCTCCTTCTCTGTCGGGCAATTTAGCCACAGCCCGTTTAATATTTTTCACAATAGAGTCGCTCAATAGTTGCATATCGGGCGATGGCGTATTGTTCGATTCAACTAAATCGTATAACGTTAAATCGCTAGACGCATCATTCGAAACGGGCATATCGAAAGATACGGATTTTTTTCCACTTCTGTTAGCAATTGCCACATCTAAAACGGGAATACCTACGTACAATGCAATTTCTTCATCGGTGGGATATCGCTCCAGTTCTTGCTCAAGGTAAGGAATAGACTTGGATATTTTATTGATGGATGTGAGACGATTAAGTGGCAATCTCACCGTACGGGTTTGCTCAGAAATAGCCTGAATAATGGATTGCCGAATCCACCAAACGGCATATGAAATGAATTTGAAGCCACGTGTAGCATCAAATTTCCCGGCTGCCTTTATAAGTCCTACATTCCCTTCGTTGATAAGATCGGAAAAAGACAATCCGTGATTTTGATACTGCTTAGCCACTGATATTACAAACCGAAGGTTTGCAAGCACCAATCGTTCAAGGGCAGCATCATCTTTATTTTTTATGCGTCCTGCCAGTTCTACTTCTTCGTCGGCAGAAATCATTTCGTACTTACTTACCTCCTGAAAATATCGGTTTATTGACTCTTCAGATCGCAGTGTTATTTGTTGCGTTATTTTTAATTGCCGCATTAATTTATTTCTCCATTAATCCTACAGTCATTAACAATATGGGTTAACTATTACAAAATGGTAACAGTCTCTGCCCGCCGAAAATTTCACTGGTAAAAGCCTTTCGGTTTTGCTATTAAGGTACTTATAACTATCCTTAAAAGCACAACTACGTTTTCATTCCTGTTTGCATTGCTCCGGCATTTTCCTATGGGATTGTATTGAAATAAGCAGGCCGCCCTACCGAAGTTATTTTGATTCTAGCAACTTTAAAATACTACAAATAGCGAGCTATTTAATAAATTTCAAAGAAGTTAAAGGACAAAAGAACAAGTTTAAGAACGTCAAGTTAATAGGAACAATCCCTATAGCCCGAGGTTTTGAGTATTTGTTTCAGTATAGAAAAAACAAATACCCATTCCGTCATGAATGACAGGAATGGGTATTCTAAAAAGTTCGATATTTAATATATTCAAATTAAATAACTTAGTTTGCTGCTTGAACTTGAACTGCCATAGGACCTTTTTCGCCTTGTTTTAGTTCAAATGTTACTTCTTGTCCTTCGTTAAGACCTTCGTAAGAGTTCTGTAAACCTGTGCGGTGTACAAAAACATCATTACCATCTTCTGTTTCGATAAATCCGAAACCTTTGGTATCATTATACCATTTTACTTTTCCTGTTGCCATAATACTGTTAATTACTATCGGTTAAAATTTTCTTTCTTTGGTCTGGCTTCGTTTACCACCATCTCGCGACTTTCATAAGTTGCACCATTGAGCTCTTCGATAGCTTTAGTGGCTTCAGTGTCGTTTTCCATTGTTACAAACCCAAAACCTTTGCTTCGGCCTGTAAATTTGTCAGTAATTACTTTTGCTTCGGTTACTGCACCGTAATCTTCAAAAACCTCTTGAAGGTCTGTTTCATTAACCCTGTAATTGAGGTTACCTACGTAAATGTTCATATAAAAAAATTAAATTGTTACTTCGGCTGAGTTTAGCAGCCATTTTTCTGATTTAAAAAAGAAGCAATTTTTTCTAATCGTGAGAGAGTAGTAAATAAATGCGCAGATCTAAATCTTAATTCGATACAAAGATAGGCAATTATTTTAATTCCAAGAAAAAAATGTGTTTTTTTTCTTTTTTTTTGCCTTTTTTTTTCAATACAGCAATGATTTATGTATCAACATGAGCAGCCACGGCACTTATACAGCATCTGTGTAATACTCTTGCTTCATATACCGACCAGAAATAAATTGCTCCGATACGCTCCCAATTAAGCTATTGCTATTCGTAACGAAGTACTGAAGCAGGATTTACCGTTGCTGCTTCTCGCATCTTGAATGCAGA
>JAWOEM010000329.1:0-5701 GCA_046482785.1 Salinivirgaceae bacterium | reverse complement strand
AACCGGACGAGTCGAGGAAATTTGTACCGTACCTTTGTAGCTGTCTGAGCCTGACTGTTCGTTGAGTGTAATAACGATGCTGCATTCAATGCGTTCTGCGGTTTTTACTACGTGTTTTGTGAAAACGGTATTATTCATAAACTCAAACATCGTACGCTGCATTTCCTCGAAAATACTGCGATCGCTTTTCTGAATTTGCCTGCTAATGACCTGTATTTGGCATTTTAACTCCTGTGCTTGTGTGCCAAATCCAATAAAAAGAAGTGCTATGAATACGGTTAATTTTCGCATAATACTATTTTTCAGTCATGTAAAGAACGATGTCTTTTGCTACTTCGTGCTTCGATTTTAAAGGGAACGTAGTTTTTTCTCCATTAGCGTCCAGAATGCTAATTTTATTGGTGTCGGTATTGAATCCGGCGCCGGAATCTTTTAGTGAGTTTAATACTATAAAGTTGAGATTCTTATTGCGTAACTTTTTTAATGCATTCTCTTCTTCGTTTGTGGTTTCTAAAGCAAAGCCCACAAGTATTTGGGTGCCTTGCTTTATTTTCCCTAAATGTTCTGCAATATCTTTGGTAGGAGTAAGGGTAAGCGTGAGTGGTTCTCCTTTTTTACGTTTTATTTTTTCGTTGGCCGTATTTTCAATGGTGTAATCTGCAACCGCGGCAGCCATTATGGCGCCATCGCATGTTGGGAATAGTTTTGTTGATAAGTCAAACATTTCTGCCGCCGTAGTAACTTTGTGGAGGTTTATGTTCGGGAGTTTGGTCTGTATGGTTGTCGGCCCTGAAACTAACTCAACTTCAGCTCCTTGGTTGGCTAGTTCTTCTGCCAAGGCGAACCCCATTTTGCCACTGGAGTGGTTGCCAATAAAACGAACCGGATCGATTTTTTCGTTGGTGGGGCCGGCTGTTACAAGGTATCGTTTACCTTGAAGTTTTTTTTTTGAATGGAAAAAACGTATTACCTCTTCGGTAATTTTTTCAGGTTCTTCCATACGGCCTTTCCCAATAAGACCACTGGCAAGCTCGCCGGTTTCGGGTTCAACAAAGCTGTGTCCCCGTTGCTTTAAAACTTCAATGTTGGCTTGTGTTGCCGGGTGCTGAAACATGTCCATGTCCATTGCAGGCGCTATCATGCTGGGGCAACGCACTGAAAGGTATGTGGTTAATAATAGGTTGTCGCAAATGCCGTTAGCCATTTTGGCCATTGTATTTGCCGATGCCGGGGCAAGTAAAAATAGGTCTGCCCATAATCCAAGGTCTACATGGCTATTCCAGTCTCCATCGTCATAATTAAAAAAGTCTGACAAAACCGTGTTTTGAGAAAGTGTAGCCATGGTTACCGGCGTAATGAACTCTTTTGCAAGCGGAGTCATTACAACTTTTACTTTTGCGCCTTGCTTTATGAGCAAGCGAGTTAGTGTTGCTGCTTTATAGGCGGCAATACTTCCGGTAATGCCTACAATTATATTTTTATCTTTAAGTTGTAGACTGTCGGTGCTCATTACTGAATTTTTTCGTCTGGATATTTGTAAACAATTTTGTCATTTAGAAACTCCTCTGTGGCAATCAGTGCGGGTTTAGGAAGGCGCTCGTAGAACTTGGAAATTTCTATTTGCTCGCGGTTTTCAAAAATCTCTTCCAAATTGTCTGTCACCGATGCAAACTCTTCTAACTTACGGGTAAGCTCATCTTTTAGCTCAGCATTTATTTGGTTTGCTCGCTTGCTAATAATGTTGATGGATTCATACACGTTGCCTGTTTTGTCGCCAATTACCGACATGTCTCTTGTCTCTGTGCTTAATGGTGCGTCTACTTTTTTAAAATCCATTGTATATAGGTTTTATTGTTTTTTTATCTCTTCAACTGAACGTTCAAATATTTTTTCGGCTTCTTTCGTTTTTTCGCTATCAGGAAATTCATCAATAAACACGTAGTAGCTATCTATTGTTTCTTGGTACCTTTCTTTTTGTATCTTCTTTATGCTGTTATCAGCAAGGAGGTAGTTCGATTTCATTATTAAGTATAGCAACTCTTCGCGAAACTCGGTGTCGGGAAATTCATCGAGCGTATTTTTTAGTGCTATAGCCGCTGCCTTATAATCGCGAAGCTGGTAATACAACCGTGAGTTTTCAAATGATTTCTTCTCTAACCGCATGCGAAGTTCTTCTATTCGGCTGTTGGCCAATTCGACCTTATCGCTTTTTGGGTATTTGTTAATAAACATTTGATACCCTTGTATTGCTTTTCGTGTGTTTTGTTGGTCGAGACTGAATCTGGGCGATTCGTGTCTGAAGCATTCTGCCAACATAAACTCACATTCTTGTGTTAGCTCGTCGTTGGGATAAGTTTTTATAAAGTTACGAAAATGATAAGCTCCTAAGATATATTCAGCCTGATTGTAGTGTGTGTAGGCTTTCATATAATATAGCTTTTTTGCTTTTGCCGTTCCACGGTAAACCGAGAGTACATCGTTTATTAATGATTGAGACCTGTACCAATCTTCTTGTTCAAAATAATAAACCGCTTTTTCGTATTTGTACTCGTAATCTTTGCTTTTGAGTGCTTTCTGAAATTCGCTGCAACCCGTTAACAAGACGGCCAAACTTAGTAATATGGTGAAAAATATTTTATGCATACAAATGTTTTCTTTGCTCAACGTTCCTGTTATTCTGTTTAGTATCTTATTGTGAATAAATATGATTGTATTGTTTGAGTAAGCAAATAAAATACCGTAAAATTTTCTTTTTAATTCAGCTTGCAAAGATAGTTATTTACAACCAAATATGTGATTTGAAATGCTTTTTTTTATCTAAATATTGTAGCTGCTCAAAAGTTAAGGCCACAAATAGATCATAAGTTTTGCATTTATATTGCGAATGAGGTGTTTTGTTTTTGTGAAACATTTGTAGTGGCACCTATTTTTCACACGGGTTTTACAATTTACCCTTTCGTGGTTATGAAAAATGGCATAGCAATTTTTTGTATGTGCGTTCTTGCTTTTTTAGTTCTGTTTATCGCGTGGAACGGAACTTCTTATGGTATTTTGTATTTTGCTAAATGGCAGATTGGGAAAAATAAATTAAAAAAGTAACTTTGTCGCCTATTTGTAAACTAATATTCAACACTATGATTGATATATTCGATAAAATCAAACAAAATCGCGGACCCATTGGGCAGTACCAAAAAGCGGGACATGGTTACTTTTCATTTCCAAAGTTAGAGGGCGAAATTCATCCCCATATGAAATTCCAAGGGAAAGATGTTCTTAATTGGAGCTTAAATAATTACATCGGGTTGGCCAACCACCCCGAAGTACGTAAGGCCGATGCCGATGCCGCTGCAATATATGGAATGGCCTACCCCATGGGGGCTCGTATGATGAGCGGCCAGACCACAAAACATGAAGAACTGGAGCAGAAATTGGCTGCTTTTGTTGGCAAAGAGGATGCATTTCTGTTGAATTATGGTTACCAGGGAATGGTTTCTATTATTGATGCCCTTGCCGGCAGAAACGATGTAATAGTATATGATTCTGAATCGCACGCCTGCATTATGGATGGAATATTTTTACACAAAGCCAAAGGCGGTAAAAGTTTTGTTTTTCCTCATAACGATATGGAGCGCTGCCGCAAAATGCTCACGTTTGCTACCAAAAATGCAAAGGAAAAAAACGGTGGAATTATCCTTATTACGGAGGGTGTTTTTGGAATGGCCGGCGATTTAGGTAAACTCGACGAAATTGCTGCCATGAAAAAAGATTTCGATTTCCGTTTGGTTGTGGATGATGCACACGGGTTTGGAACCATGGGGAAAACCGGAGCCGGTGTTGGTGAGCATTTTGAAATGCAAGATCAAATTGATGTATATTTCTCTACGTTTGCAAAATCGATGGCCGGAATCGGTGCATTTGTGGCTTCGGAAAGCGATGTGGTCGATTTCTTACGTTATAATATGCGTTCTCAAACCTTTGCTAAATCGTTGCCAATGCCTATGACCATTGGTGCATTGAAACGACTGGAATTATTGCAAACAAAACCGGAGCTTCGCGAAAACCTTTGGAAAGTTGCCAAAGCATTGCAAAAAGGTTTGCGAGATCATGGTTTTGATATAGGAGCTACCGGCTCACCTGTTACGCCTGTAATGATGCATGGCGGTGTGATTGAAGCTACAAACTTGGTGATGGATCTTCGTGAAAACTACAGTATTTTCTGTTCTGTGGTTATTTATCCGGTTATCCCGAAAGGGGAAATCTTACTGCGCCTCATTCCTACCGCTACCCATACAATGGAAGATGTTGAAGAAACATTAAATGCGTTTAAAGCTTGTAGAAGCAAGCTTCAAGAGGGAGGGTATAAAACAGAAGAGTTTCCTAAAATACCAAAAGTATAGTTTATATTTTCATTGAAAATATTGCGTTTTAAAATAGAAAAAGGTCGGGAGATAATACCCGACCTTTTTTTTAGGGGTGAAACTTAACATTTCAGTCACACGATGAGTTCTACGTACTTTAGAAATGCAAGTTTAAACCTGCCATAAAGTTAATGCCTGCTTGTGGATAATAGCCATCCAGTTTGTTTAACTCATCTCCATAATAAAATGGATAAATCCAGGCATTTGTAATGTATTCATTATCGAATATGTTATTTACTTGTAAGTAAATGGTCGCATCTTTCCACCACGATGTTTCTACACTGTAATCAATACGTAGGTTATTTACAAGGTAGGCATCCAGTTTCCGATCTTCATTCGATGTGTTGTCGATGTACTGCTCGCCCACGTACTGAGTGATGAAATTTACCGAAAGGTTTTCTAAGGGTTTTAGTTCGATATTACTGTTTGTAATAATTTCTGGTGAAAATGAAATGTCTGTCGTTCCATGTTCTTCAATTTCCTGCCCCCAAGTATCCCAATTATCGGTGTACGAAGTAAAATTGAGTATTTTATTTTGACTAAATGTCATGTTTCCCGTCCATTTAAGCCAATCGGTAGGTGCTATTCCCCACATCACTTCAATTCCTGTGCGGTAGCTTTTATCTACGTTTTCCATAATGGCACTTCCCACATCATTTATGTTTCCGGTTAGCACCAACTGATCGTAATAGTACATCAAATAGGAGTTCGCTTTGATGCTCCATTTTTCGCTCATAATGCTACCGCCCAATTCGGCGTTGTAAAGTTCTTCGTGTTTTGGTTCGGGTTTATTGGGGTCGGCATCGATTAACGTAGTTCGGTTAGGCTCTCGGTTGGCTTTTGCCAAATTCAGGTAAGCCGAGATGTTTTCAGACGGTTGCAGGAAAATACCAATTTTGGGGTTTACAAAATCGTATTCGTGTTTTTGTGTTAAGTCGCGCATATCGTCGTCAAAACCGTTTACTTTATAGTTAATGTGGCGGTATTGAATATCTGCATACAGGTACAACGCATTTGTGGCCATGTAGTTGATTCTTGCGTAGGCATTTGCATCATCTTTTACTCCTGTGTTTCTGTAGAATTCATGATTTGTTGTAAATGTGCCAATGCTGTTTTGTGCCCAGGTTATTTCGCCAAAGTGATCGCCATCGTAGCGATTCCACCCGCCTCCAACTGTTGCTTTTAGGGTTTCGTAATTAAATTTTACGGAACCTATTCCACCATAGAAAATATTGTCTAGGTATTTACGAATCACTACATCGCTTCGTGTAATAGTGTCATTT
>JAWOEM010000322.1:0-6162 GCA_046482785.1 Salinivirgaceae bacterium | reverse complement strand
TCGTAATACCCGGAAATTGAAGAAATTACTGCCGGTCCATTTTCAGTTCCTACAATTTTCAATATACCATTATTCGTAATGGTGTTACCTGAATAAATATTAATCTCGGCCAATGAATCAAGCTCCAGCTCCCCGCTGCTACCTATTGTTAAATCTGCTGTATTAGAATTTAACCGTAGCTTGTTGTGATTAAGGTCTAATTTTCCATTCTCAACAACAAGCTCGGTGGTACGATGATGCCCCTGCAATTCCAAGTCATTTTCAAGAATATATGTTCCCCCTTTATTAATTTCTGTGCGGCGGAAATAGTGAGTTGTACCGGGTTTAAGAGTATGCACACCTGTTCCTTCAAGGTAAAGCTCCGGACTTTGCGAATAACGGTCGTTCATATTAAAGTTTCCGCCGTTATTAATTAGGTTACCTCCTATATGCAAATGATTCCAATAGGTATAGAAAATACCATTATTCAATGTAAAATTATTGAGTACCTTAAGATCATTGGCTCGCTTCTTTGTATTGTCATCAGGTTCGGAAACATGATAAAGGCGTGTCCAATAGTTGATATCGGCATTATTTACTACCAAATTGTAAAATGCTTTTCCGGCGCGTCCTGTACCATCTGCCGCAAGGCTATCGCCTGAATAGATATTAGACGATTCGCCCACAAATGTAACGGCTCCAGTTCGGGGAATAAACTGCCCTGTTTGACTGCTATCTACTGTAAAAACATTGTTTTCCCAGTGTTCCTCAATAGAAATATTATATGACGTTACGCCTGCATCGGGGCTTACATCGAGTGTAGCCAAGCTATCGATTGTAAGTACTCCTCCCAAATTGATGTGGCCATTCAGGTATTTTGTTCCTGTGCCGGAAAAACATACATCTTCGAAGTCTGTAGCATCGATTGTTTGATCGGCGCCATCGAACCATGTGCGGCGGTAGTGCCCGTAGGAACCGCCATTATTTACCCAGTTGCCCGACACATAAACGTCGAACCACTCTGCACGCACTGCGGCATTATCAATAATAAAATCGCCGTTAATATCGAAATCCTTCTCATACAACCGTTTCATTCCCGTACCTGAGAATTTGATGGTTGGGTATACCGTTTCTTCGTTGTAGTTTCTAATAAGTTGATCTTCGCTGCTACCATTAAAATGCAGCATAGCTCCCTCTGACCAGAGAAAATCGCAACCTAATCGGGTATACCAGTACCCGCCAATGTTTAGGGTATTGGCATTCAAATTAAAGTGTCCCTTATTTTGCGTGAAGTAGAAATGACGATTTACCGTAAGGTCGGAATTTGCAATTACTGTACCCGCACTTTTATCTATAGTAATAACCTCAAATTCGGTATCGCTATCTCCGCTCACAGTAAATTCCTGATCGGCATCTCCGTTAAGCGTCAACTGCCCATTTGTATGAATAAACTGACCGGTAGAAGCATTATTCCAATCGCCTGCCAGTTCCATATTATAGTTGGAGGCATCGACAGTAACATTATTTTGCAAACTAAAATCGCCTAACACATCGAGATTGCCCCGTATGGTTTTTGTACCGGAACCACCAAAAACAAGGTTTGGGAATACCGTAGTGTAGGCAATATCCTGATCGGCACCAATAAATTCAAATGTCAGATTTGCCGGATTAACATAAACGACATCTTGCTCACGCAGTAGCCAATCACCTCTAAATATATGTGTTTTTGGAGAACCCCCTGCCTGCACTCTAAACTCCGGTGAACCTCCTACACGCTGAATACTTCCCAAAACCTCTATTCCACCGGCTACAAATGGATTAGGCATCTTACTACCTCCTCCTGCTAATTCTATATTTCCATATGTAATATGAGCTAACATCTGAGTCTCGGGCCCATCAAAACGCACTGTAGAACCCGCGTCAAAACTTTGAGTATCAAAATTGGTGAGCGACCTCGTAAAGTTCTCTTTTCCCGTTACAAATAACACCACATTATTTCCTTGCGTAAATGTGCCTGAACCGGGAGCCCCCACTCCATTTACACCATCATCGCGATTGGAAATGAGAAACGTATTCAAATCGATCTCCAAAGGTAACGAGGGGTTGGTTGATGAGTTTGTTGCAGTGAAATTGCCCAAAACAATCATATCCGTCTCTATATCATTTACATCAAGTGGATTTGGACCATGAAATGTCACACGTTTTACTTCCGTTGGTGACGGATTTAAAATGGTTAAATTGTTAAATTTATAAACTTGGTTGTCGGGTGCACGGCAGTAAATACTTTGGTTGGTGTTTTGGCTATTTAAGAAAAATGTACCACCTGTTGCACGAATATAACTTCTACGCAGAGGGTTATCGCTACTATAATTATCGTACAAGTTTCCTTGCAAATAATGATCGAACCCCTCCAAATTGAGCTGCACCGCATCGGCCTCGGTAGCGTATATGTACAGGTTATTCCTGATATTCAGCGAACCATCGACTGTTTTGTTTTTTTGGTAAAGGTAGAGATACCCATAATCGATGCCTCCACGAATGGTTTGATCCATATCGGCATCGTAGCGCACCCAGGATTCGGGATCGATATTATAGGCATTAAATCCGGTAGGGAAATTATTGGCACCCCGCACGTAAAGCGTACCATTTTCGCCAATGGTAAACTCTGCCGTACCCGATCCCGACAAGGAAGAACCATCATCCACCACAAGGTAACGATCGGTTATTGTTACATTGCTTGTCACCTGCAAATTTGTATGACTTCCGGATTCGCCAATCCACGTATAACCTGAAATGATAATTTCAGCAGCCCCCAAGCTCAAATCGCCTCCATTTTGAAGTCGTATACGATGTCCGGTTGTTTTATCAAAATAAAGCGTACCTGTAAAATTAACAGAACCCGTTTCATATACATACACACCTTCGAGATAATGCGACTGATCCGGAGCACCATCGGTTAAAGTAACATTGTCGTATACATAAATATCCTGATCACAATTTAATGAACCATATACGGTTTTTGTTCCTGCACCATCGAGCCGCATCACGTAAAAAACCACATCTCCCGATAAGGTTAAATCCTGATCTGCTCCTTGAAAATACACATTCCCTCCACTGGCCTTAAATTCAGAACCGGCATCAACTGTAAAATCATTTTTAAAAACCTGATTACTCGATGTCACTACTTTTGAGTTGGAAGTAACTATAAAATCATTATCAACGGTCATTTGACCGGAAAGCGATAAAATTCCTCCACCATTAACCGTTGCGTTATAGAGTGTTACATTTCGGGTAATGGATTGAACCAATCCCGAAGCAAAAAGCACAGTACTGGTTTGAGCATCGAATGTTCCCATATTGGTTAAGCTACCGGCCAAAGTATGAGTAAAGCTGCCGGCATTAAACGCTCCACCCGACGCCACGAGCAGGTTTCCGTTAACTGTTAATGAACGCCCGGCAGTAACCGTACCTCCCATAAAGTTTACATTATTAAACTCCGGCTCTTGTGTACCGGTAATGGAAAAGGTTCCATTGAAGTAAGTATTTGCAACCTGATTGCTATTATTTCGCAAATCGACGGTTCCATTGTTCGTAAAGCCACCATAAACAAAAAGCTTATGACTGGCATTATGGGTACCCACATTGACAATTCCGGCTACTGTTAGTGCTCCATTAACAACCATTGAATGGCTTCCCGAGCCATCGCCAAATGTAAGTGTGCCATTCACAGTGAGGTCATTCACATTTACCGAATCGTTCAAAGTAACGGTGTGCCCATTTCCGATTATAAAATTATGGTTACCCGATTGGATTTCTGCCAACGTTAGTGCCGGTGATCCAGACCACGTAGCAACATTGTAAAAATCTCCATTACCCTGAGAAGTATAGTCAGCGGCATGTAGGTTAAATACTCCTACAGAAAGAATAAGTATTAGTGTAAAATAAAGCTTTGTCATGGCGTCGTATTTAGCTTATTTGTAACTTTATGTTATAGCGTTTAAAACATTTGCAATTAAGGTGTTGCAAAAATACACATTATATAAGAATAATACGCAAAAATACCTGATTGGTTAGCAATAATAAGTGCTATTCCATTAAATCATGGGTAATATGGACTAGCGCACCAAAAATACTGATGAACATGCCCAATACGTAGATACCCCTACAAGCACAGTTAAACACTCTTTACAAGACACTTACACCAAGTACACGATCAAAAGCGATAATTATCAACATAAAGTAAAACTTGGTTAGTGCCTTTTATCACGCAAATCGAAAGTAAAAAACCGCTACTCTCCTCACATTCAATAAAAAAGTGGTTTATATGAGCTGCGGTCGTAAAAGCGTCAAGGGAACTGTATGAGGCCGGTCTAAAAAGGTTTTCAAATTACTGCATGCTGAAAATCATCTTTGCCCCTAAACCGAAAGAGTGACTGATTTTCAACTACTTAATTCCTTTAAAATATAGGTGAAAAAGTAGCTGAAAACCATATAAAACCCATTTTACATCAAACTCATTGTATCGAAAGAAAATTAGTCACAAGAAAATTAAAACGACTTATTATCTTTGCAAAATGATTCAGCAATTTGTACTCACTTATCACCATAACCGCAAGGTTGGAGCCATGCTACAATCGGCTATTGCTACAAAAGAGGAGCAATCGTCGTTTTTTGGGCTTACCCATGTGCTGCCCGATACCGAAAGAAACGAAATTCCCGATTACAACCAAGAAGTTGAAGAAATACTCAAGTTGTGCTTCGAAATAACCGAAAAGCAGATTTTCAAACGTTTTGCATTGCGCAAAGAATCACAACCCGAGTTTTATGAAAGCCTGACAGAAACAAAATTAAAAACACAAATCAGGCCCTACATTGATAAAAGACTGCTAAAAATACTAAACCAAGCAGAAAAACTTAACATCCGGGTTTTTAAAAAGCAATCGAAAAATATTTTCGAAAGCGATCGGCTACACATCACATCTGAACCGGTTGATTTTCGATACCACTTTTCGTTCAAGGATGAGCAACTCCAGTATATTCTTAAACTCTATTACAAAAATGAGGAACTCAAATTACGTGGCCAAAAAGTGATCATTATAAGCGAAACGCCCTCTATTTTCATATACAACAAACATATTTGTTTTGCCAATGATTTCAACTCCAAACAGCTCATCCCATTTGTAAACAAACCACACATTACTGTTCCACAACGGCTGGTCAATGAGTATTTCGATGGGTTTATTCGCAAAGCCCTCAAAAAGCACCACGTTACGGCCGAAGGATTTACAATTCATGAACCGGAAATTACTCCGGAAGCCATCCTAACCATACAGGATTTTTTAGATAACAGCATTTCAATGGTGCTCACATTTCTCTATGGAAAACACAATGTTATTCCTCACCAATCGGAAAATAACGCCATTGTTTCGTTTAACGAAAACGACAAATCGTTTACCAAGATTGAACGCCAAAAGGCATTCGAACAAAACATGGTTGAGCACCTTGGCAACCATCAACTTGAACGCCGAACAGGGGCAAATTACTTTTTACCGCGTTCGAACAAATACGCCTTTCTGGAATGGCTCAATGAACAATACACAAAATTGACCGAGCAAGGATTCACGATTATTAACAATTTACAAGAAAATTATTTCCTGAAGGATATTAATCTAAATGTATCGATAAAAAGAACAAACGACTGGTTCGATCTGGAGGGCGTGGTGCAATTTGGAGAATTTACAGTACCCTTTGCTAAATTACGAAATCACATAATGAAGGGCATTCGGGAATACAAATTACCCGACGGTTCCATTGCCATAATTCCTGAATCGTGGTTTGCAACATATGCCGAAATCTTTGGTGCAGGCACCTTAACAAAAAACACTGTTAAAATACAACCCTATCATTTCCAGCTGCTTACACAACTGCAACTACCCGAAGGCAACACGGTTCTGAAGAGGTTCGAAAAACTCATCAACACAAAAGACGATTATGCTTCGCCGAAAAAAATAAAGGCAACCCTACGCGGCTATCAAAACACGGGATATCAATGGATGCGCCATTTACGAGAATTTAAGTTTGGAGGCAGTCTGGCCGACGATATGGGGCTGGGCAAAACATTGCAAACATTAACTTTGCTAAGCTATCACCACTTAGAGTACACGCACGAAGAGGTGTCGCACT
>JAWOEM010000286.1:0-2716 GCA_046482785.1 Salinivirgaceae bacterium | reverse complement strand
ATAAAGCCGTTATCATAGGAGGAACTGCCGGGAGTTTTCAGGTTGTGACGCGAATTATTGCTTCATTGCCAAAAAATTTTCCCCTGCCTGTATTCTTATGCTTGCATAGACTCAAGCATGTGCGTTCCGGGTTTGTTGAGGCGCTCTCCATAAAATCCGGATTACCCGTTTCTGAACCGAATGATAAAGACCCAATAAAATCCGGAAATATATATTTAGCGCCAGCAAATTATCATATGTACGTGGAATTGGGGAATAAATTTGCCCTTTCCACCGAAGACGCCGTTAATCATTCCCGCCCCTCAATCGACTTGTCGTTTGCATCGGCAGCTTACAATTACAAACGTAAACTTGTTGGTATCATTCTTAGCGGAGCTAATCGAGATGGGGCTATCGGATTAAAAAAAGTGAAAGATAATGGAGGTCTGACCATTGTCCAAGATCCCGCAGAATGCCAAGTTGCAACAATGACAAATGCATCGATGCAGGCAACTAACGTGGATCATATTTTTAAAACAGACGAAATTATACGATTTTTACTAAATTTAAAGTAATTTCGCATTTATGAGGCATCTCAAAAAACATAGATCGTTCCTGTCAATATACATTATGGTCATATTGATAGCAATTCTTGCGGCCTTTTTGATCGCTTTTTACCGGAATGGCTTTAATGTGTACGTAACCGCCTTATTGACTATTGCAGTTTTATCTGCCATCAGAGTGTTTTTCCTCGCCGTGGGCTTCTATAAAGAACTTAAGGTGATGGTGGAATCGCAGCAAAAAGATAAGGAAGATGAAATTACAATTAACGACATCATTAATCAAAAAGAAGAGCAAAAGGAAGAAGATAAAAATCAACATGACAAAGAATTAGACCAATTAATTGATAAGCTCTCCAGCGAGTCAGAAGCAGATAAATTAGCCCAATCATTATTAACACAGCTTGGGAAAGAGATGCATATTGTGCAGGGAATTGTTTATCAATTTAAAAATGAAAGTGAAAAATTTGAAGTGCTTAGTTCATACGCCTACTACGGAGACGAACCCCCTAAACCTTTTGAATTGGGGGAGGGGCTGTCAGGCCAAGCTGCTAGAGATAAAAAGAGTATTGCACTAAGAGATTTGCCGGAGGGATATACAAAAGTTATCTCCGGGTTAGGAGAACGAGAACCAAAACTACTTTTACTGGTTCCACTTGTTCATGATGATAAAACAGTAGCGCTCGCCGAATTGGCTTTCTTTGAAAAACTCGATAATCGAAAAGTGGAAAAGTTCGAAGGAATATTAAAAAAATTATCCAAACACTTTGCCTAAAATTGGATCAATCAGCGATATATGAAAAGTACCAATAGAAGAAAAATAGAACTGCGAAAACAATTACTAGGTTATGGAACAGATTCCAGGTTCCCTACCGGATTAGTAGTTGTTAGTTTAGTTTTTCCTATAATAGCCTGGTTGCTTGAGCTAATCATCAATGATTATGAGCTAACCATATATGGGATTGTTGAAATGCATCGGAATTCTCCCGTTGTCCTCATTGCCGATATCATTCCAATTATTGCCGGTGTTGTTGGTTATAAACTTGAGATGTGGCTCGAAAATCTTGAAACCCACTATCAACAATCTATCGATGAGAAAAAATCGATTATTCAAAAAAATGCATTTTTTGCTAAGCAAATAGGAGAGGGAAAGCTCGATATTAACGAAGATGCTATCGATGAACAAGATCTTCTGGGTAATTCCTTAATACGAATGCGCGATAACTTACTTCGTACGTCGGAAAGAGAGTCCGAAAGAAATTGGATTGCGGCCGGAAAAGATAAGGTTGCTACCATACTCCGTTTGCACAACGACCTCGACGAGTTAGCCTACGATACATTAGTTAATCTAATCGATTATATCAAAGTTATACAAGGAGCCTTTTATATTTTTGATGAAGAGGAAGGTATTATTGAAAATCGTGCTACGTACGCATACAATCGACGAAAATACGTCAACCAAAAATTTAAAATAGGGGAAGGCCTTGTAGGGCAAGCTGCTTTCGAAATGGATATTATTTACCGGAAAGAAATTCCTGAAGATTACCTGAGCATTACTTCGGGATTACTCAAAGAGCAAAAACCCAATACTATATTAGTAGTTCCGCTTATTACGGATGAAAAGTTACAGGGCGTATTAGAATTTGCATCACTCGATACAGAAATTACAAGTCTGACAATTAATTTTTTAAGAGAGTTGGGTGATGTAATTGCCAGAACATTATTTAACCTTAAAGTTAATAAGCGTACCGAAAAACTTCTCAAAGACTCTCAGGAAATGACTGAGGAACTTAAAGAGAATGAGGAAGAATTGAGGCAGAATGCCGAGGAAATGCGAGCTACTCACGAGGAGTTAGAACGTTCGAATGAGAAACTTGAGGTGCAAATTGTGGAGGTCGAAAATGCCCAGAAAAGACTCCATTCACTACTAGAAAATGCCTCAGAGGTTATTTCCATATACGATCAGAAACTTAACCTTAAATATATTAGTCCGTCCGTTACAAATATTTATGGGTTTACCCCCGATGAAATGATGGAAGGTAAAGATATGGATAGGCTAACTGCCAATGGTGCAAAGGAAATACAAAAGATGTTTGCTAAATTGCTTGAGTCCCCTTCCGAAACTATTGTTATTCAATATACCTACATGAATAAAGTAGGAAAGAAAATATATATCG
>JAWOEM010000280.1:0-7412 GCA_046482785.1 Salinivirgaceae bacterium | reverse complement strand
CAAATACAAACAGAGCATGTGGGTACGACCAACTAAAACAATGTGGGTAATTTATCTGTCCGTAATCGCCATGATTGGCAAACCACGGCGAAAAAGTGGTAGAGTCGATTACAACAACCACCATTGCAGCCGAAGTGCCGCAAGCAGCGTCAGTAATTTGCCCGGCAATGCTATAATAAATATTGCTCCATTGCCCGGCGGGTGATCCAATATTATGACACAACAACTCCCGGGGTACATCTTGAAAAATAAATGAATTATTCTGAGGCGTTAAAAACTGCAATTCATTATCGAGCAGCTGACTATGTGTATTTTGTACCCAGCCATCGCCTTCTGCCAATGCAGTAAACGAATTTTTCTGCCATTGCATATCGCCGCTTTCATCGCGTGTTCCCGAACGCCAATAATAGGTTTGCCCCTCCTCTGCAATAATGCCCGTATTCCATTGAACCACACCACCTTGGTAAGTTTGTTCGTGAATACGCTTAAATGGACTATCCATCGTTGATGCAGTATCTATTTCGAATCGGCCAAAAACCTCCCCAATAAACGGATCCCCGGTCGATGCCTTTAGCACAATGGTATCGTGAGAATAAGCCGCGTAGGGATAGGGATAAATTGGAAATAAAGAGGTCGATTTAACGTTTACAGCCAGTTCCAACGTGTTATTATTTTCACTTATTTCGTCGTAAGTATCGGAGTAATCACCCACTATTCTCACCTGATTGAGACCAACTCCACGCTGTCTATCTACAGGTAACCATACAGTTACGGTGTCGCTGAAAAATAATCGCTCGCGAGTTAAAATATGGGTAGAATCAGATCCGTCGGGTAAACTATGAACTACCGAATACGAAATGGGTTGGTTTATGGTACGACCAATATTGGTCACCACAAATTTTACGGCAAACGAATCGATGGCCGTAGAAACTTCTCTGGGTAAAACCTGAGCCTGTTGGTTATCTAAAACAATATCGGGCAATTCAAATTGATTGAGTACCACCATGGGATCGCCATGCAACGTAAAGTTAAGTGCAGTGCCAATACTCAATGAAGTAGACGATGCTGAAATGTGTTGGTTATTGGTTTGTTTAACGATTTCTCCCAATGGTTCACCATACTTATACCATGCCAGGTTTCGATAAAAATATCCTGAAAAAGTATTCAAAAGGCTCGAATAACCCTCCGAAACCGATGCTAAAAACCCAATAGCTCCCTTATCGGGAATGAGCACCCACTTTTCGCTTGCGCTGGAAGTTGATGTGGTATGAATATTCCCTGAGTAGCATGAGTTGGCCAGCAGTAACGGATATCGATTTTCGTTAGTATACACATTTGGTTCATCGATGTTTTGGTCGAATCCACCGGAATAGCCGTGCCCAAAGAAAGTCATCAGTGTCGATCCTGTGTTAATAAGGTTTCGAATACTATCGGAAGTAGTAATTTGAACCGGATCGGAGCTGTTTTTTAAGAATGTGGAAACGCGAGCGCCCATGAGTGTGTCTTCGATATGTTGCTCATAATTTTCCAGATAAGCTTCAAAAGTGGTTTGTTCATTTACATTGGTGCCTCCACCAAAATGAAGTACATTTTTCATCCATGCTGCGGCGGGTTGCAATTCGAAATCGCGAACCTTCGCCAAATAATCATTCACCTGCTCGTTGGTTTGCGCTGCCAACCTACCTACCGACACTTCGGCCTGATAACTCGATGTATTGGTTACTTTTGTCACCAAAAGATTATCCGATGGTGGAGTACCCATCGTTGGAACATAATTTCGATTATGATACAAAACACTATTTCTGCTCGACGAAATATCGACACTCTTTCCCAAAAGCAAAACATACTTGGGTAAGGTTCCCGTATTTGCGTAAGCATCTTTTAAAAAATTACGGATAGCCAGCGGGTGCTTTTCCAATCCGTAACTAAAATGGTTGTAAAGTATATCCGTAGTTACCACCTGGGCATTTCGGTAGTTCGCATAAGCATTTGCCGATGTGGTTAATTGTGGGTAAGCAATAATTACAAAGTCGCCCCCATCGTACCCGGAAAATGAAACCGGCGTTTGCCTGATATAATCTGCTGACAAGGTGTTTTTTGCCACCACAATAAAATGGTCGTTGGCTGAGGGGGGCAAAGAAAATTGCCACTTTTCGCCATTCCAAAAAGGAGTGGGAAGCAAATGGTTAGCCGTATCCATTATAAACGGCTGTTCGCTCTCGATAGCGCCCTCCAGAGTAAAAACCCTATTTGATGTAGATTTTCCAATAACATATGTACGATGTCTATCATCGGCAACAGCCAGTTGAGAAGGGTACGAAACACGCATGTACGAGACAACCATGTTATCGGCAGAAACGCCCAAATCGTCAATGCTTCTAAATTGAACTACATTGTTTTCGGTGAGCTGTGAAGTGTTTATTTGAAACGTATGGTACACGGCTTTTCGTCCACTAAAAGTAGTATCGAATATATCGCCAGATGGGGCTTCAACTTGCAAATGATGACTAGCTCCAATAGCACTGGCATCGCCAATACTTACAACAGCAACATCTAGCTGCACAGTAGTGTTATTATCAAAAATATTGGGTAATGGCAATGATTTTGTCCGGGTATTCCCAAGTGTAATGCGTTGGCTATCGAACCATCCTTTATTGCTGCTATATTCTGGAAATTCTGAACCCGTGTAAAATGCATTTGTATATTGTAAAAGTTGCGTGGCAGAAGCATGGCTTACGGCCTGCCCATCGGGATTAAAATCTGTTGCGGTGTATCGTTTATTGTTATAATCGCTGTTCCATGTAATAAAATAGGCCGAAGTATCGGTAATTTGGCTGAAATAGGGATTTACCTGATCTTCAGGCGATGAATACATATCAACATCAAACCAACCCGTATTTCGTTCGCCATAAAATTCCAGATAACTAATTACACCTTGTGATTTCACAACTTTAATGGGGATTTCGTTGCCTTTAAAAAACAATTGCAAATTTTCGGCATTAAATGCACTTACGGGAACACCGGCATAGTTCAAATCCGATAAGGAAATGCGGTAAATTCCATCGGCACTGACACCGGTTTTAAAATAAAAGCGGTCTGTATTTATCCAATCATTTAACGACTGCGACAAAAGTACTCCTTGCGATAAGAGGAAAATTATGAGGAAAATGGTTCGGTTCATCTGTATACTTTTTAGGTACTAAACACCATAGTGCTGAAGGATTACCACGAAATACCTTCCAAAAACGGACGACGTATTTCATTTCAAATCCTTAATTGTAATATCCAAAAATAAGCAAAATGAATGAAATTCCCTTTATTTTAAGATTGTTAAGCAAGAATCAATCAATTTGGGTTTTATCGCAAAAGTATACCGCAAAAATTAATTTTTATGCTTGTGGATTTTGGGTAGAGCTCCTCACCTCTTCCATCACAAAACCTTTTCAGCACATATTATTCACCAGAAACAGTAAGTACAAAGCCAAAATTGCACCCCGGCTCCAAATTGTTGATAACTCCGAATACACCTCAACTATCCATTTATAATTACCAGGCTCTCACTGACCATAATCTCCTAATTACTAGCACTAATCATGAATTTACATCGCTTTGTCAAACAATTGGCGAAGAGGCTTGACTTATAAACAATTGGGTGTATATTCGCATTAGAAAACCATAAAAAACACATCTATATGCCATACAGACGCTTACCAAATACAGACTCGGCACGTACACGTGCCCTAAAAAATGCCGTCGATATGGGTAATAAAACAAGCCCACGCGATTTGGCGTTTTCGCAAAAATTGTTGATGCAAATTCGCACATTTTTGCCTTCCTACGAGCAAGCTATACTCAGTCAGCGTACCTATCAAAAGGCACAAATCGAAAAAAATAAGAAATTTCAGGAAAACGTTCGCAAAACAAGGCTGTACCTATCGCATTTTATTCAGGTTATGAATATGGCTGTTATGCGTGGCGAACAGAAGCCCGAAATAAGAACATTTTACGGAATCGACATTGACGACAAAAAAGTGCCGGAACTTAATTCAGAAAAAGAATTAATTAAATGGGGAAAACTCATTATTGAAGGTGAAGAAAAGCGCATTTCTACCGGATCGAGTCCCATTACAAACCCAACCATTGCATTGGTAAAAGTACACTATCAAGATTTTATGCGAGGGTGGCAAGATTTACAATATTTTAATGATATCTTTCAAAAGGCTCACGATAAAGTTCTTACCCTGCGAGAAGAAGCCAACACCCTGATCGTTGACTTGTGGAACGACATTGAAGAAAATCATAAAATGCTTGAACCCGAAGAAGCCAGAGAAAAGTCAACAGTTTACGGAGTAAAATACGTATACAGAAAAAACGAACAAATTCGTCCCTTCCGAAATATTAACTACGGGGTTGTGTCATAAAAAAATGATGTAACCAATAAAAAATAGCTAGTACAGCCATGGAACTTACAATGGCCAATGGCCACATATTGCCAAATGTGCCAATCGTATCTAAATCGTTATTAATGGTTTCCGGCTTGAAATAATACCAGGCCAAAACACTAAGTCCATTGTTAAAAAAGTGTAACACAACGGGAACCAGCAAATTTCGACTCCATACGTATGTTAGTCCCAACATTACGCCAAGAACGAATCGTGGTAAAAATGTAAAAAATTGATAATGAAAGGCTGAGAATATTAAAGCTGTTATAATTACGGCAATAATTGGATTGCCAAATTTACGTTCCAAATCGTTTTGCAAGACACCTCGAAACAGTACCTCTTCCGATACAGCAGGCAAAACAGCAACCACAAATATATTAACTAGCAGCACAGATATACTATCAGTACTCAAAATGGCAATCATAAACTCATTTGCCCGACTCTCTGCGCTTCTGAAACTATTTTCGATATGCGCCCAAGCCTCCGGCAGCTGAAGTGCCTCATTTAATGCCGCCAAGCCATTAATCATAGGCATGGCTACTACAATAACCAGAAAAAGGGCTATTACCACCTCATTGCGAATGGTATTTCGCGAAAAAAGATTTTGCCGGATACTGCCCCTAAAAATGCGAATCCATACAAGTCCGGGAACTAGAAACATTCCCACCGATTGCATTCCCTGAAAAAATCGGATTATTTCAATCATTTTTTCATCACTTGTATTGGAAAGCATTTGTGGATGAGTAAAAAAGTTATAATCCCAAATGAGATTGGCAAAAACCCCGGAAATACCCAGAAATAAAAGATTTCCAATTATCATCAACATCAAAAGAGAAAAAAACCGGAAAAGGAACTCAACTCCGGTAAGCCGATCGCTCGTGTTTTTTAAAATTTGCATCATATTTGTAAATTACTGTTTGCAAATTTAGAATTTTTATTGTGATAAAAATAGGAGATACCGAATTACGCGACCGCCCTGTATTTTTTGCACCCATGGAAGATGTGAGCGACCCTCCCTTCCGATACATGTGTAAAAAGTTTGGCGCAGATTTTATGTACACCGAGTTTATTTCGGCAGAAGGGCTTATAAGAGATGCCAAAAAAAGTTTGAAAAAACTCGATATATACGAATATGAACGCCCAATAGCCATACAAATATTCGGGCATAATATCGAATCTATGGTGGAGGCTGCCAAACGTGTTGCCGAAGCTAAACCGGATATTATCGATATAAACTTCGGTTGCCCTGTAAAGAAGGTTGCAGGCAAAGGAGCCGGAGCAGGCATGTTGCAATACCCCGAAAAAATGGTCGAAATGACGGCGGCTATCGTAAAAGCCGTACCCGTACCTGTAACTGTTAAAACAAGGCTGGGATGGGACGACGACAGTAAGATTATTACCGACCTTGCCGAACCGATCCAAGATACAGGAATTGCAGCGCTCACAATTCATGGACGAACAAGAGCCCAACTTTACAGAGGAACCGCCGACTGGACACTAATTGGGGAAGTGAAAAATAACCCGCGAATCAATATCCCAATTATCGGAAATGGCGACATTAAAGATGCACCCACGGCAAAACGAATGTTCGATACCTATGGTGTAGATGCCATAATGATTGGCCGCGCAGTAATAGGCCGACCCTGGATTTTTAAAGAAGTAAGACACTATTTAGATACGGGAGAATTAATGCCTCCCCTATCCATTAATGAACGGGTAGAAATGGCCAAAACACACCTAGAAAAGTCTGTAGAATGGAAAGGGGAAGTATATGGTGTACTGGAAATTCGGCAACACCTAAGTAACTATTTCAAGGGACTACCGAATTTCAAACCTCTTCGGTTGAAGTTACTTACCACACCCGAGGTTGAAAATGTATTTGAAATACTCGAAGATATCAGAGAAAAATATAAGGGATTTGAGCTTGACAATAATCTCCTAATAGACAACAATTGCGGAAAATTAGAAAGGCTGTAAATAGGATAACTACCATATTTACAGCCCAAATAAAATAATAATTATGAAAAAAATCAAGCTCGTTTAAACGTTAAAAAAGATGAGTGGTTTTCCATATTGTAAGCCAATTGTTCCAAAAATAGATCTGTTTTCATTCCCCGAAGCATCTCTTTGCTAATCATTATTGATACTGGAAAAATAATCCTTGATCCATATTTAAGTCCTTCGGTAATTTGCTTCTGCTCAATAGGCGACTTTATGGCGACAGTTACACTATCGTTTGTCGATGCAATGGCAGCATTAAAAAAAGAATATAACAAATGTTTTCGTGGAAATTTCCCACTAACAAATCCACTATATTTCAACCTCCATTTGATCCGATAATCCTTTAGGCGATGGATAAAAAACGACCGCTCCTTTTTTGGGTGAGCATTTTCTATACTGTTTAACAGACGTAACTCCTTTGTAACTTCCCCTTTAGCAAGGCTAATATCTCGGGATAGAGCCTCAATATTAAACCCATGGGAATAATCAACCTTTATAGGAATAGGGTGAGAATATCCGCCATAATTTTTTTCAACAAACAAATTGTATTGCTTAACAGTATTGTCGTCGAGAACCTCCTCAAGGGAGCGTCCTATAAGACTAAATATCCATGCTGTACTAGATATTCTACCTTTTTGATTGCGAAAACTCACGACATCTTTAAATGCAGTAAGATCTAAATCAATAGATAGTGCTACGATATTACTATAGTTTTTTATTGAAAAACTTTGTGTCCGCAATATTGTATTGCCTGGAATATATACCAAATTCTCTTTCATACACGTAAATAACAATTTCTTTTATAAAGATAAATAAGCTGCTCATCAATCAATACGCAATATTACAAAAAAGGTTTCGATCAGATATAAGTATTCACAGAATTTTTTTGTCAAATTATTATTAGTCGCATTAGAGAGCAGAATGGTGGGAAAAAAAACACAATATTGTTTGTATAAGGTAAGCGTTAAT
>JAWOEM010000249.1:0-4026 GCA_046482785.1 Salinivirgaceae bacterium | reverse complement strand
CTTTGGCGCCATTATGGGCAGCTAAACTTCAGAAAACAGAACTTTTCTCCATTCAATTGTCTGAACGCACAGGGCAGCTCCACCTTCATTTATTGAACGATAGGGTAGAGATTAAAGGAAAGGCAGTTACCGTATTTGAAGCCCAATTAAGAATTTAAAAGCTGAATAACAAACTATTTATTAAATTATTGAAAATTAAAAATAGAATGAAAATCATGAGAAAAATCGTATTTATTTTATTTATCGGCGTGTTTGGCATTTCATTGCAGGCACAGGAAACTACAGACGAGAAGAAGCCATTTCTTATACGTCCGTACATAGAAAACGGGATCAATTTTATTCGAAACGACAATTTAAAAGAGATTTACGAGTCGCAGTCGATGCACCATATTGGTTTTGGATTGCAGTTTGGTTCTCCATACAATCAGAAGATTGTGCCGTATTTGCAATATGCTCAATCGTCAATGGATATTGAGAAAGAAATTGAACCCGAGGAACCACAAAAATATTCGATGCAAAATGATCAGGTATCGCTTGGGCTAATTATACATGTTAAGGAAGTGAACGGCATTTATTTCAGAACAAAGTTTGCCTATAGCCTTTCTATGATAGAGGAATCATTTAATGTTGTGGATAACGATTCGCATGGTTTTCAGGTAGGAATAGGTGTGGAGAAGGAAGTTCTGAAGAGTCAGCGTATATATATGGACTTAACATACAATTACCAAAAAACTGATAATGACGGGTTTAAAGATTTTGATGCAACCCGATTGTCTTTTGGATTTATATTGTAAAACTCACACCCTGCAATTCAACGTTCAGAAGCCGGATTACTCGCTACAGAAGCGCTTAATAACATTATAAGCCTCCTCAATGCCGAGTTCTCCGGCTTTTGAAATATCAAGGCATCCTTTCTCGTTCTCTTTCAGGTAAATAAGTGTTAAGCCACGGTTGAAATAAGCCTCCGGAATTTCATCTATCGAAAGGGCTTTAGTGAAATCTTCAATTCCCTTTTTAAAATCGCGCTGCTGGCAGTACAAGTTTCCCCGGTTGTAGTATGCCAGACTAAATTCTTTGTTCAATTCAATGCTATGGGTTAAGTCTTCAATGGCATCGGTATAGTCTGTGTTGGGTGTCCCCGATGCTTTGGTTCCAATCGATTGTCCGTCGCTGTTAATTTTTATTTCTGTGGGGTAGTCGTTCATCGACTGAATGTATTCGGCCATTTGCGCTTTAATAGTGCCTTTTATAAAGTACGACTGCCAGTTGGCAGGCCTGCCATCAAAGGCCTGAAGCCCTTTGCGGAAATTATTTTTCATGCTTTGTCCAATGGCGTAGTTGTACACCTCCCAGTCGTTGCTGGTATACGTAATTGAATCAATGCGTTCGGGCATTATCGCCAAATGCACACTGTCTGTGCTCCAACGTTGCGGCACCCATTTTTTGTTCTTGGTTTTTTTCTCGTACTCAAACAGCGCTTTCACAAATAAGCTTCGCTCGGGCGTGGTATTTCCTTGAGTTGGGAGAATAATAAAATTATTTTTGAGTGTAATTTGCACATTCTTGTTTTGCAGGCTGGTGCGCGAAAAACTATTATTGAACTTCGAATTGAAATCAACCAGTTGCTGTAGGTTCCGCGAGGTGTCTTTAAACGCCTCGTAAGCAGTATCGTTGTGTGTTTTCTTGTATTCGGCAATTATTTGTTCGGCTTTTTGCCGATCAAAATATGCTTCTTTCTCTTTGCCCAGTTTTTGCTTTACAATGGAACGGTTGATGTAAGCTGTGGCGAAATCGGGGAAAATACTAATCGCCTTATCGTAGTCTTTCAGTGCTCCGGCATAATCTTCAATTTCAATTTTTACTCCCGCCCGGTTGTAGTATACAAGAACATTATCGGGGTTCAGCTCGGTTACTTCGTTATAATCTTCAATGGCCGAATCGTAATTGCCAATTTCTGATTTTAGTAGTGCCCGGTTGTATATTGCCAGCGCATTGTCAGGGTCAAGTGTTATTACAGTATTGTAATCGTCCAGTGCAGCGTCGTAATTTCCTTTTTTATAATGTGCCAGCGCTCGTTGGTATACAATTAAGCTGTTTTGCTTATCGAGCCGTAAGGCTTGATTGTAATCAGCAATGGCCTGCTCATAATTTTTTGTCAGGTAGCTAACCAAGCCGCGTCGGCGAAAGCTCTCCGAATTAAACGGATTGAGTTTTATGCTTCTGTTCAAATCGCTGATGGCTTGTGCCGTATCGTTAAGTTCCAAATGCGTAATGGCTCTGTTCATGTATGCTTCGGGCATGTTCGCATCCAAGCCTAAAGCTTCATTAAAATCGCTTTTGGCTTTTTCAAATTTATCATTCATAAGGTACGTTAATCCACGGTGAACGTACACCATCGGTTCGGTCGGATCCATTTGTAGTGCCTGCTCAAAATCGGCAATCGCATCGTGAAAATCGTTTAACTGCTCTTTTGTCAAACCTCGGTAGTGATAAGCCGTGGCATAAAACGGATTGATTTGTATGGCATGCGTCAGGTCTTCGCGGGCACCCATGTAATCGCCCAAACTGTATTTCGCTATTCCACGCAAAAAATACGCTTCGGCATAGTTGGGTTTCACCTCAATAATTTGCGAAAAGCGATGAATGGCCTCTGTGTAGTTTTTTTTGAAAATGGCGTACCGCCCTGCACCCAAATAATGTTTTATATTTAATTGCGAAAAGGCAGTTAGCGATAGGAAAAATAGAACAACAATTATTGTAAATTTCTTCATGTTTGAGCCGTTAATAAATTGTATTTTTGCTCCCGGAGCTGTATCTGTATACATTTATAAACCGGATTTGTTTCACTCATACGGTTGCAATTGAAATAGGTTCTTTATCGAACTTCAACATGCGGTATGGTCTCTTTCTGAGCAATAATTTAATAGAACGCAAGATAATGAATTTTATTCCATTGCTTTTTTATTCGTTCGCATTTTTCTTGTTGGTTGGCTATGTCGTTTTTATGGCATTTGCAGTTGTTGGTTTTGTTCGAAAAGCACCAACAGTGCCCCCAAATAAAACAAATTTGCCGGTCGATATAATTATTGCTTTTCGCGATGAAGCCGCGCAGTTAAACAACCTGCTTCAAAGTATAGAAAATCAAACACACCCTAATATCCGTGTGCTTTGGGTCGACGACCATTCGGCAGATAATGGGGCACAACTGATAAGCGCCTTTGCCCGGAGGTCTTCATACGCACATGTAGTTTTACAAAATAGCGGGCAAGGCAAAAAGGCTGCTGTGCGTTTGGGTATTGAGTATAGCAGCGCCCCGCTGGTTTTATTTACCGATGCCGATTGCATTTTGCCTCCCCGGTGGGTCGAAACATATGTTAAATATTATGCCATGCATGGCGATGGGTTGTATTTTGGTCCTGTAACCTATCATGTGGGCAAGGGATTATTGAAACAAATTTTTTCACTGGAATTTTTGAGTTTGGTGGGCACTGGCATTGGACTTGCTGCAGTTAGGCATTCTGTGTATATGAATGGAGCCAACTACGGTGCATCGCGAAAGGTTCTGCAACTGGCTCGCAATATGGCAGGAGCGGGCTATGCCAGCGGCGATGATGTTTTTTTATTGCATAAAGTGAAGCAGGAATACAGCTCGCAGAAAGTAATTCCTGTTAATGATCAAAATGTAGCCGTGTCTACTCGCGCTCCACATTCGTTGGGGGCATTTCTTCGCCAGCGTATTCGATGGGGAAGCAAGGCTTCTGCATACAACGATCCGTCATCTGTTTTATTGGCACAAGTGGTTTTTGCTTTAGCAGGCATTCAGCTTTTATCGTTTCTGTTTTTACACGAAATTTTGCTTTTCATTGTTTTATGGGGAGTTAAAATTATTATTGATTTTGTTGTGCTTGCAATCTTTGCCAGCCGTTGGCACATGAAATACTTATTGAGGTTTTTTCCTGTTGTAGTTGTTCTTTATCCATTGTATATTGTATCGGTTGCGTTTGCCGGGTTTGTTAGCGAGCCGGG
>JAWOEM010000069.1:0-4637 GCA_046482785.1 Salinivirgaceae bacterium | reverse complement strand
ATTGCTTTCGACACTAAATCGAACTGTATGGAAAATATCGTTTTTGCCATTAAATGATGCAGATGAAATCGATTCTACAGTCGCATTAACAGTAATGATTGAATCAGTGTAGCAAATCCACTCTTCATCTTCGTCCCTATCCATGTAAATTGGAATACTATCGCCGTGCCGATTGTAAAAGATATAATTTCCATTGGAAAGTTTGGTTACTTTGGGGCCAACTATGCTTGGCCCTGCTGTGTCAATGCAGTTATATCCATTGTACGAAATCATGTTCTTGTTAAAGAATAGAGTTGTGTCTCCATTGTTGTAATTAGAAGAGTCAATAATTACAGGCCATAAGCCATCACCACATAAGCCAAAATACTCATAAAAGTGAGCTGTTTCATTAAAAAAACCAGACTGCGCATTAGCACTAATGTGGGCAGTCGAAAAAAACACAAGGAGTAATAAAAATTTTCTCATAGCAGTATAATTTGAATTTCTATCAAAGTTACATATTAGAATGTTAAAAAGTGACTTTTTTCACCTTATTTTTGTATGAAAAACATTGCGCAAGCATTTCTATAATTCCCAATAAAATGCCTTATATTCGGAACTGAAATTATATGGATATGACATTAAACTTTTGCCTATGATTAAAAAATATGCTTTGAGTAGATTATTGGCAGTAGTGCCGTTCCTGTTACTGCTTGTATCACATGCCAACAGTCAATCGGGGGGTGTTCTGTCCCCTAATCAGGCTGCTTATGATGTAACCTTTTACGATTTGGAGCTAGCATTTGATTTCGAAACGAAAACAATTGATGGCTCATTGCTTTGTAGAGCACGAGTGCTGGATCCAATCGACTCACTGGAGATGGATCTGATCATGAACTATTCTGTTGATTCGGTTTTGTGTGCTGTAAATGCCGATTCGCTTGCACGGGTTGAATTTCGACACGAATCCGGTAAAATAATGATTGATATTCCTGAAGCTGGAACTGAAGATGATTGGGTTACTGCTAAAGTTTTCTACCGTGGAGCACCTCCGCGACCTTCGGGGTTACCGTGGGCTAGCGGATTTAATTGGAATGAATACCCAAATGGAAGCCGCAGTGTGGGAGTTGCCTGTGAGGGTGATGGAGCAGATGTTTGGTGGCCATGTAAAGACCATCCTTCCGATGAACCCGATTCTGTAGCGTTGAGCTTTACCGTACCTCAGCCACTCGAATGTGTTTCTAACGGTGTTTTTATCGATAGCGTTCATCATGCAGATAGCACAGCCACTTTCCGGTGGTTTGTTTCTTCTCCCATCAATAATTATAATGTAACGTTTTATATCGATGAATTTATAAAAATTGAAGATAAGTATTATAGTGTTATTGGCGACTCAATACCATTCTATTTTTGGGTTCGCCCATCGCATTACGACCGTGCTATAGATATGATGGACGTATTTGAAGCGGAATTCAACTTTCTCGAATCCATTGGTGGTCCATACCCCTTTGGTCATGAAAAACATGGTTTTGCTCACTCTCGATATTGGGGAATGGAGCATCAAACCATAATTGCTTATGGTTCAGATTTTTCTGTTGAAACCTGGGGGTTTGATTATATTCATTTGCACGAATTGGCTCACGAGTGGTGGGGAAACCTTATAACTGCTGAAAATTGGGCAGACGTATGGATTCATGAGGGCATTGCAACCTATACCGAGGCGCTTTATGTAGAGCACATATCGGGCATGCAGCGCTATTTGGCTTATATGCGAGGCCTCTTTCCCGCTAATTCTTCTGTGCCATTGGCTCCGCGGCAAGAGCTTACAGCCGACGAAGCATTGTTTGATCTGAATCCATACCGTAGGGGTGCAAGCGTTATGCATACATTGCGCTACCATCTGGGCGACGAACAATTTTTTAGCGTTTTGAAGCATTGGGCCTATCCTGATACAACTGATTATGATAATACAAATGGTAGACAATGTCGGATGGTGACAACCGATGATCTGTTAGCGCAAACAGAAGAAATTACAGGTCGGGAAATGGATGCGTTTTTCGAAGTGTTTTTCAGAGAAGGGAACCATCCACGAATTTTTTATACCCGGAACGAATCTGAGATTGTGTTTGAGTGGCGAACAGAAACAGACGTCCCGCTTGATTTGAATATTCCGGTTGTTGCAAATGGCGTAGAGTATACCGTTGAAATGGTCGATGGATTTGGTAGTCTCCCAGTGCAGGGAGATGCAAGTCTTGAAATTGATCCCAACCGATGGTTGCTCGACGGAGCGCCGCAAGAGATTGTGGGGCTGAGTCAACATTTGAATGCGAAGGGCTACAGGCTAGAACAAAACTATCCAAATCCCGTAGAAAATGAGACCACCATAGAGCTAACAATTCCGGAATACGAACATGTCTCATTAAAAATATATAATTCTCTGGGAAGAGAAGTGCTGAGTGTGTTCGACCAGAAATTAACGCCAAATACCTATGAAGTTGCAGTAGATCTTACACAACTTGAACCGGGCATATATTATTACACGCTACAAGTGCATGAGTTTTCAGAGACTAAGCGCTTAATGGTTCGATAATTTTTTTCAATGTCGAAACTTCATTACAACTAATGAATCGTTTGAGGTTTAAATTTGTTGTTTTACCAAAAACAGAATGTGTTTTTATGCCATGAATCAGGTGTAATTTTTTGGGGTACAAGCGAACCGGGAGCGGCTGAAAGGCTTCTTCCGGTTCTTTTTTTGTGCTTAAAACTAAAACCTTAGTTATAAAACTAACAAATTAGTTGCATAACTAAAATTTTAGTTTTATATTTGCTTTGTAATGATGAATGAACGCACGCACATTTTTTTAACGCAGTAAAAATTTTGGTTTATGATAGAGCTTACTAAGGCGGAAGAACAAATAATGCAGCAACTGTGGCAGCTGGAAAAGGCATTTGTGAAAGAAATTGTAGATCGGTTGCCTCAACCCAAGCCGGCTTACAATACAGTATCTACTATTGTTCGCATTTTGGAGAAAAAAGGATTTGTTGCACACGATGCATTTGGCAAATCGCACCGATATTACCCCTTAGTTTCCAAAAAAGCCTACACACGTGGCTTTATGAAAGGGTTTTTGAACAACTATTTTAGCAATTCATTTAAAAACCTGGTTTCGTTTTTTGCCAAAGATAAATCGTTAAGCATTGCTGAAATGGAGGAGCTGAAGAATATGCTGGAAGTTGAAATTGAACGTCAAAAAAATAATGCATAGATGGGTACGGTTTAAAAAGGTTTTCAAATTACGAAACGCTGAAAATCATATTATACCCTTTTTATACGGGACTCATAGATCATTTTAAACATAAAATTATGATTGACTTGCTCACAACACCCCCATGGTTTATTTACTTACTGGAATCGACAGTATGCTTGATGTTTTTCGCAGTGTTTTACCTGCTGTTTATGCGAAAGCAAACCTTATTTCAGGTAAACCGATATTACTTGCTGGTTACTTTATTTCTGAGTTTATTTATTCCGGCTATCGATTGGTTCATTAATGTCCCAAATTCGTTTGTGACGCCCGTAGTGCTGCTCGATACGGTAGTGGTAACTGCTCGTTATGCCGAGGGTGTAGCTGCTCAAACTATGCAGCAATTCCCGTGGTTGGCTGTTTTACTTTTGTCAGGCTCCGGTCTGGTCTTTCTCTTTTTAATAGGTAGTCTCGGGTACATTTTGTCACTACGATTGAATAGTCAAGTTGTTCGACAAGAAGGTGTTGTGTTTGTCATTAATAATAAAATCAATCGCCCGTTTTCTTTTGGTCACTACATATTTTTACATCCGGAATTGTTTTACAACGACGATTATAGCCACATTATTACACACGAAAAAGTTCATGTAAGGCAGTATCACACCTTCGATTTATTGGTTTCGGGCGTGGTGGCAGCGCTACAGTGGTTTAACCCATTTGCATGGATTTACAGAGATGCATTTCGCGAAGTGCACGAATATATGGCCGATCAGCAAGTTTTAAAGCAGGGTGTGGATCCCATTCTGTATAAAAAAACCATGGTTGAAGAGGCCGGAGGGCTGATGCCCGGAAGTTTAAGTTTTTTTAATGTTTCATTTACAAAAAGGAGGTTTAAAATGATGTCAACAATTAAAACACCAAAAACGAAAGCACTCAAAGTGCTTGCAATGGTTCCTGTTACCATAATTATGGTTCTTGTATTTTCTTGCAGTACCGATTACGAAGATGAGGTTGTTCCTAAAACCCCAACCGAAGTTTCGGACGTAGAAGCTCCCCCTGCACCGAGTAAAGTGAACGATGACGCTCCAGCTGCACCAAGTAAAGTGACTGATGATGCTCCTGTTTATAAAGTTGTAGATCAAATGCCTGAATATGAGGGGGGGACGCAGAAACTTTTGCAGGATATTGGTTCAGGAGTTGTATTTCCGGAAAAAGCCAAAGCTAATGGTATTGAGGCTAAAGTTTATGTCCAATTTGTCATAGACGAGTCAGGCAGTGTTACCAATGTCAGTATGGCACGTATAACCGACTTTTTGCATTTTTTTTGAAATCATAAATAAAGCAAGGGTGAAAAAACAGGTCCCCATCTGAAAAAATCAGGTAATCTTCCGTGCTTTTTCGCACTGCACAATT
>JAWOEM010000058.1:0-11821 GCA_046482785.1 Salinivirgaceae bacterium | reverse complement strand
GCATATGAATTAGCTCCTGAAGATCCTTTCCCATCTACGGTACCCAGTCTAATCCATTTGTTCCACCGAAACTGTTCTACGTAAAACGGCAAACTCCCTTTTTCATTGGTAGTAGACCATGTAAGCTCTTCTGTATTTCGGTCAACGCGCATTGCCGTAATTTTGTAGGTGCTTTTGGCTTTTAATACTTCAGGGTTTAGTACTTTGGGCACACAATTGTTGCTGTGTTCTATAACGATGTGTAATTTTTCGCCAACCTGAAATTCGTAAACAGATAAATCAATCTCAAAGGCACTGCTGTTTATTTCGTCGGTGGTCACCTGATCATTAACTGTAACACGAGATACGCAAAAACCCACGTTATCGTTTGCAAAGGGGTTCATCACATAAATATTTTCCCCTTGATAGATACCGTGCAAGTCAATTTTTGCACCATGCACCTGCGGTACTGACAAAATGAAAATAACGAATATAAGACTAATTAGTTTTCGCATATACAGCAACAAAATAGCTTTAGAAAACAAAACTAATGTTTTTTTCATAAATTTAAAATAATAGTCTGGCTATCTTTCGTTTTTTACATAAAACTTTTCACCCAGCATGAGAATTGATACAAGATTTTCGAAAATACGCTTGTTTTTACTATTTTTGGAATCACTTTTCTTTTTACACCCATTTTTTTGCGTTCACTAAACGAATAAAATATTTATACTATGAAAGCATTTAAAGCATACGATATTAGAGGCGTATACAATAAAGATTTTAATAAAGATGATGCCTACAAGGTAGGGTTCTATTTACGGGAATTGCTCAATGCAGACAAAGTACTCGTGGGTTACGATGCGCGGGAATCTTCGCCCGAAATACGCGAATATTTGGTGCAGGGAATTCTCGATAGCGGCGCCGATGTGTACGACGCAGGCATGTCTACCACTCCGCTGATTTACTTTGGAACTGCAACCTTCGAATTTGAGGCTTCTGTAATGATCACCGCATCGCATAATCCGGCACATTATAACGGAATGAAAATTTCGCGAGCCAAAGCCATGCCGGTGGGGTACGACTCAGGTTTGGCCGACTTGCAAAAAATGATCGAGCGTCCTGTAAAAAAAGTCGATAAGCCCGGGCAACTGAAAGAAATTGATGTAAAAACACCTTATCTGACTTTTTTAAAGAAATATGCCATCGATTGGAGCAATCTTAATACTGTAATTGATTGTAGCAATGGTGTGGCCGGGCTTTTTGCCCGTACCGTGTTTGGCGATTCGCCCGAATATATTTACGAAGAGATCGATGGCACATTCCCAAATCATGAGCCGAACCCACTTATTGAAGATAATGTTACCGATCTGAAAAGTAAAGTACTGGAGAAAAAGGCAGACGCAGGTATTATTTTCGATGGCGACGGCGACCGTGTAATGTTTGTAGATGAAAAAGGACGGTTTATTTCGCCCGATCTTATTATTGCACTTCTGGGGCATTATTTCCTTGAGGAAAAACAACAAAAAGGGCGTGTCTTGCAAGACATACGTACATCGAAAGCTGTTAAGAACTACATCGAAAAAATGGGTGGCGAAATGCACATGTGGCGTGTAGGTCGTGCCTATGCCGCTACAAAATTGCGCGAAATAGATGGTATTTTCGGTGGCGAACTGGCCGGGCACTATTATTTCCGCGATTTCTTTTATTCAGACAGTGGAATTTTGGCGGCCATTATTGTGATGCGCATCTTGAAAAAGCAGAAAGAGCAAGGAAAAACATTCTCAGAGTTGATTGAAAACATCCGCGGATTCGAAAACTCCGGTGAAATTAATTTCCGGATTGAAGAAAAACAGCAAGCAATGGATGAGGTAAAAGCATTTTATTCGGAGCAGGAAAAACCTGAGGCTTTTTACGATTTTGACGGATACCGCATCGAATACCCTGACTGGTGGCTTAGTATCAGACCGTCGAATACGGAACCCTATTTGCGATTGTTGGTGGAGGCCAATAGTGAGGCGTTATTGACTGAAAAAGTAACCGAAATTAAAGCGATTTTGGAAAAATATCAGTAAGATTACCCCACTAATCATAAAAAAAGCGACGCTTGCAGAATATGAATATTATTTCATAGCTGCAAGCGTTGCTTTTTTTTTTGTAGTCGTTTATCCATACTTTATTGGAAATGTTACTCACAAAAACTTACTGTACGTTTTGTGGTGTTCCGTGTTTCCATTTTATGATATTTTCGAATACAATTTGGGCTCGTAATACAAATGCTTCGTGCGTTGCGTATGCAATGTGCGGCATTAGCGTGGTGTTGGGAGCGGTAAGTAACGGATGATTCTCCGGTAGTGGAGGTTCTTGCTCATACATGTCGATGGCAGCATGGGCTATAGTATCTTTTTTTAGTGCCTGTACCAGTGCCTGCGTGTTTACTACGGGGCCACGGGCAGTGTTAATTAGTACCGAAGTGGGTTTCATCAGCGCAAGCTGCTCTTCGCCAATTAAGCCCTTGCTTTCCGAATTCAGTGGCAAATGAAGTGTTACGATATCAGACTGTTTTAATAGTTCGTTTAGTGGTACAAGTGTTCCGCTGTCGGTTGGCTTTTTAGAGCGGTTGTAGTACAGCACGTTGCATTTAAAAGCAATATTGCAAATTCTTCCTACTTCTTGCCCAATAGCTCCTGCGCCTACTATTCCAACGGTTTTGTTGCGCAGCAATGTGCCTGTGTAGCCATCTCTGCCACGTAGGCCGCGTGTTTTTGTTTCGTTTTTCATCATGTTCCGTAGAGCCGAAAGCATTAATCCAATGGTAAGCTCAGCCACGGAGTGGGTCGAATAACCTGCGGCGTTGCTCACCACAATACCTTTCTTGCGACATGCATCCATATCAATGTGGTCTACTCCTGTAAATGCAACTGAAATCATTTTTAAATTTGGGCAGGCATTTATTACTTCTGCATTTAATGCAATATTGGTGAGAATTACTACATCGGCATCTTTGCAACGTTCAATAAGCGAATTTGTATCTTCTTTCCTGTCGCGCCACTGTTTCAGTGTTAAACCATTTTCGTTTAGCGAATGCTCATATTGGTCAATAATTTTTTGCTCAACACTTAGTGGTTCAATTAGATGTATGTTCATTGTACAATAGTTTTGTGGTGTAGGTGAATTAGCAATAAGTTTGTTGTCGTTTTATTATACACAAATATGCGAATTATATGCAAAGTATCGGGTACTTTTTTTAAATAAACATCAACAAACTAACGGCCATAACCGCCATCCCTGCAACCATGCCGTAAATGGCCCAATGGTGCTCGCCATGTTCTTCTGCCGTGGGCAGTAGTTCGTCTAGCGAAATAAAGACCATAATACCGGCTACGCCGCCAAACATTATCCCCGAAAGGGCGGGGCTAAAGGAGTCGAAAAAGAAGTAGATGACCAAAAATCCGATGAGTGCGCCCACAGGTTCGGCCAAACCACTGGCAAAGGAGAGCCAGAATGCTTTTCTGCGGTTTCCGGTGGCAAAAAATATGGGTACGCTTACTGCAATTCCTTCCGGAATATTGTGAATAGCAATGGCAACAGCAATAGGCAGTGCAATGTAGGGATCTGCCAGTCCGGCCATAAACGTGGCCATTCCTTCGGGGAAGTTGTGTATGCCAATTGCCAGCGCCGATAGCAACCCCATGCGCATGAGTTTTTCCGATTTTTGCTTTTCGCTAATCTCTTCGATGCTTTTTATTTCGTGTGGGTTTTCGTAACTTGGTATAAGTTTATCGATTAGTGCAATTAGTAAGATTCCTGCAAAAAATGCGGCTATTGTATACGCTGTACCGTTAAACTCGCCATATACCGATGAAAGATCGGTTTTTGCCTTTTGAAATATCTCTACTAGAGATACATATATCATAACACCGGCTGAGAATCCGAGCGATACGGCCAACAGTTTTTCGTTTGTTCGTTTTGCAAAAAAGGCTATGGCACTGCCAATGCCTGTGGAAAGGCCGGCAAAAAGGGTGAGTCCGAATGCAAGTATAATGTTTTCTACTGTAATGTTATCCATACTTGAAAGTATTAAAATGGTAATTTATTTACATCTACATTGCCACCACTAACCAATAAAACTACTTTTTGGTTTAGAAAAAGCGATTTGTTTTTTAACACTGCCGCTAATGTGGTGGCCGATGAGGGTTCAATAATAATTTTCATTCGCGTCCACACCAGGCGCATGGCTTCAATAATTTCTTCGTCCGTAACTAGTAATACATCCTTTACGTGTTTTTGAATAATGGGAAACGTATGCTCACCAAGCGAAGTGAGTAGTCCGTCGGCAATGGTGTTGGGTTTTTCCGATGGAAATATTTTATTATGATGAAAAGAGTGCCATGCATCGTCGGCTCCTTTAGGTTCGGCAGCGTAGACTCGTGTTTTGGGGCTTAAAAAGTGTGCCGTTAGTGCTGTTCCCGAAATTAGACCTCCGCCACCAACCGGTACCACAATGCTGTTGGGTGTTTCCACTTGCTGTAATATTTCGTAGCCACATGTCGATTGACCAAGAATTACATTGCGGTTATCGTATGGGTGAAGAAAAGATGCGCCGGTTTCATTTTGCCACTCCTGCATGGTTGCTTCGCGAATTTTTTGCGTGTTTTTACAAAAGCGAATTTGTGCCCCATAACCTTTAACGGCGTCAACCTTTACTTTGGGTGCATTTTCGGGCATCACTATAAATGCCGGGATATTCATCTGGCGGGCAGCATAAGCCAATGCTTGTGCAAAATTTCCCGATGAGTGAGTAATTACCCCGCGCTTTTGTTCTTCCGGGGTGAGTTGTAAAATTGCATTTGTTGCCCCACGAATTTTAAATGATCCTGCGCGTTGAAAATTCTCACATTTAAAATAGAGTTTTGCACCGGCCAAATCATCAATTATTGTAGATGTTAAAATGGGTGTTTGGTGCACATGGTCCTTTACTCTTTTGTACGCACCGTTTATATCGTCAACTAAGTAGTGTGTTGCCATATCGTTTGTTTTTATCAGTAAATAAACGGAAAAAAGCGCTTTGTATGACGTTTGTATTTGTTCCACTCATCACCAAATTCCAGTTCCATGAATATTTCCTCGTCGTTTGCTTTTAGCACAATAATATAGATAATGATAACTGCTAAAAGTACACTTATAAGGTTGTTGAAAACCAGTGCCGTACCAATTACCCAGGCAATTAATCCCAAAAACCGGGGATGACGAATAACGGCATAGGGGCCGGAGCTAACTATTTTGTGGGGCATTGGCTTGCCATCTGCCCGGTAAAATGCCTTGCTAAAAACCCATGAACTCCATGTAAAAAAGGTAATAGCATCGATTAAAAACAGACAGCCAACCCAGCGAATCCAGGTGCAGTTACACATCTCAAACAGCCCGGCTCTGTCGAACATGGGCGATAAAAAAAATAATAGCACCACACCAATGCTTAGCGCCGATGTTTTCAGCTCATCGTACTTTGGAGTGTAGTTAATGGTGGTTGTGGTTTGGTAAGAAAGAACGTTTTTCATGCTCATGGCTGCAAACACAAGTAGCAACGTTATTAGCAAGTGCACTGTGCGTGGTGAACTGTCGAAAAACTGCTGCGGATGGTTTATGTCGAATGCAAATAGCATAAGTAAACCTGTTCCTGCTGCAAGCATGGCAGCTTTTACAATATGTTTCACTCGAATTTTGTTTTAATGATTAATTTTTAAATTTTTTTACTGACACTAAGTACCGCAAACACTTATTTTTAGCTCAAAATGCTCGTAGTTTTGGGTACTACACGAAAAACCGACATTCCCGATTCTCCCATATTGCTCAAAAATATAAAAACACATAGGAATATTGCCAAAAAAGGATCTGATTTTTTGCCTCCTTAATTCCGCATGGATTTAATTTCTCAAGGTCAAAATCCTTGCGGAATTTGGATACCTTTTATCTACCAACGAATTCCGTCAATAAACTCCATTTCATCACCAACTTGCAACTCGTTTTTTTAATCTTGATACCTCATATTTAATGAGTCTATTTTGTAATGATTAACCGCTGAGTTCCCGCTTTTTGCTCTCCCGAAATTTGTATGAAATACACCCCCGGTTGGTATTCATCAAGGTTTAATTTAGTTTGCACGCGCCCGGTTTGTAATTCGTGTTGCTCAATGAGCACCCCTTGGGTGCTGTAAACGCTTAAAACGTCACCGGCATTTAAGTCGCTGCATTGGATTGTTGCTGTGGTTTGCGCCGGATTGGGGAAAATCGAGATGCTGGTGTGTTGCGAAGTGGAAAATATTCCGTTATCGTCTGTGGCTAATGGCAGGCGAATGGCTATGGGGCGATGATCTGAAACATTATTATCGTAAACATCGAATCCTCCCATATAGTCGCCGGGTTTAATTGTTTGCACGTCGGGGTATTGGTTGTTGAAGAGGGAGAAAATTTCGTTAGTAACCATAATATGGTCGAGGTGCGAAGGCCATGACGGGTAAGACCAATCTGATGAGCTGCCCTCTGCTATTTCGATGTCGGTAAACAGGTAGTTTGCCGGGTCGTCGTAAAATGGTTGAAACACATTATTTTCTTCATCATCTAGCAGTTCGTCGTTCAAGTCGCCCAGCAGAATTACGTTTTTGTCTGACTGGTAGTTATCAATATAATTTTTGAGCAAAACGGAAGCATCGTAGCGTCGTTTTTCTTCGTCCCAGCTCTCGTTTTCATCCAGTGTGCCATCGCCACAGCATTTGTAATGATTATTTATAATGAAATAGTCCTGACCGCGCACAGTAATGTCGGCAACAAAAGGTGCACGCGGCAACTCCCGGCTGTAGCCGTTCAGAATGGTTGTGTGGTTATTAACGGTTACCAGATCCGTTTTAAATAAAAATGCCATTCCACTGTACGTATAGCCTCTGTATAGCCCGCTGTAATCGGTAAGGTTTTCTACCAATTGGTTGAATGATGCTTCATCGTCTATTTCTTGCAATGCCAAAAAATCAACATCTAAGTTTTCTACAATGGTGGCAACGTTACTGATGGTTGTGCTGCCATTCTTTGGAAAGTGTTCGATATTCCATGTAGCTACCTCAAAGGTAGTGTCTGTTCCATAACGCAAATTTTCGATTCCCTGTGCAAACCCTGCTGTTAGAGTAATTGCAATAATGCTGAGTAGTAGTAAAATCTCTTTTTTCATATTAATTTGAATTGGTTTATTATTTGTTTTTTCTTCCTTAAAACTTTAAAGCTTGCGAATTACAATATTCGAAAAGCCCCCGAATTTTAGAGAAAAAGTTACGCAAGGTACGTAAAATTGACCTCTGTATTTTTTGTACTCAAAAAGTGTACGGTTCTGTATAAATTGATTCTAAATATCACTTTACTTTATTCGACACTTAGAAATGTGTGTGGTGTGTTTTGCTGTTGATAGATAGCATGATAGGGTGTTTTGAATGGTCTTCTTTTAGTGTAACGTGGGGGTATTTAAGCGTTAAATAAGTTGGATAAGTGAGTGGTTTTTTGTTAATTGCATATTGCGATTTAAACATGTGGGCATAAAGGTTAAACCCACAATTTGCCTACGTGAAAGCGCAATTTTTTTGTTTTGATCAATTAATAAATTAAAATTTTTAATTATGGGAAAACATGGAACGGAAATTTTGAATCTTGATGTTCAAGATTTGATTAAGAAATTGAATGAAGCACTAGCCGAAGAGTGGCTCGCATATTATCAGTACTGGATTGGCAGCCGTGTTATTGAAGGACCTATGCGTACCGATATTGAGCCCGAATTGCAAATACATGCCGATCAGGAGTTGAACCATGCCAATATGTTGGCCGATCGTATCGATCAGCTTGGCGGAACACCTGTATTGAGCCCCATGGAGTGGATGAAACTGGCGAAATGCGAGTACATGCCACCTGAAGATCCTTACGTAGAACGAATTTTGGAGCAGAATCTCGATGCAGAACGCTGTGCCATTAAGCGGTACCAGGAGCTTGCCGATTTAACTTATGGCAAAGACCATACAACTTACAAAATTGTAACGCAAATTCTCGACGAAGAGGTGGAGCA
Source organism: Salinivirgaceae bacterium (assembly GCA_046482785.1). Taxonomy (GTDB): domain Bacteria; phylum Bacteroidota; class Bacteroidia; order Bacteroidales; family Salinivirgaceae; genus Salinivirga. The sequence continues at coordinate 3,745 of JAWOEM010000058.1, read as the reverse complement.
TGAGCAGGAAATTGAAGATTGGATGGGCGATATTGATATTATGAAGGAAAATTGGAAAAAGCTACGCATGTAAGGTTGTTCTGTTTTTTACAAAATATGAAAGGCCGCATTTTATGCGGCCTTTTTTTGTGTTTACCTGAGTTTTTTCTCTGTTTAGTTTATCTGGATTACTTTTTAAGAAAAAAGTAGCGTTTTCTGACGCTTCCGTAATGGGGCAGAAACAGCCCTACCACTACCAATCCTACACCGTTAATTGTGCGCCACGTAAGCTCATCGTCAAGCATGTACCATGCAAATATGGCTGCAAATACAGGAATTAAATTGGTAAACATATTGGCTTGTACAATCCCGATTTTCGAAATGCTATACACAAAAAACAAGTATGCAATTGCCGATGCCACAACGGCTAGTTTGAGTAGGGGCCACACGTTTTGAAATGTAAACTCGATGGCCATGAAGTTATCGAGATCGAAAAATAAAAAAAGCGGCAAAAATAGCACTCCGGCAATGCTATTCTGATATGTGATGATTGTGAAAGGGTTATATTTTCCCGACAATTTCATGATAATTGCCGAATAGCCCAATGCGGCTAGCACGGCCATAAACATAAAGGCTATACCAATTATCGGCGCTTTCCAGTGGAATTCGGTATTGGTTACAACCAACACCACTCCGGCAAATGAAATAACCAACCCCAGCAAATTGAGCGCTGTAATTCGGTCGCCAAAGAAAATTTTCGCCATGAACGGTGTTAATAGCGGTATTACAGCAATTATTACAGCTCCTTCGGTGGGTGAAACATACTTCATTCCGTAGCTTTCGCTGAAAAAGTATAGGAACGGTTCAAAAAATGCCAGTGCCAGAAAGGTAAGACGATCCTTTTTTTCAATTCGTTGGAGTCGGCGAATACTCAGTGTAAAAGTTAATAAAAGTATCGAAGCAATTAGCAATCGTAAAAATACGGTTCCGATTGGTGTAAAAACTTCGTAAACCTCCTTGTACCAAACAAATGTTAAACTCCAGCATAGCATGGCTATGAAAACGGTAATATATCCGGCTCTGTTGTTGCTCATAATTGAAACGGGTAAATCTATTCTTGTTTTGTACCATATGCACAGGGCGTTTTATGATACAGATATTCAGCCGCAAAGAAACAATTTTAAATGCACTAACTGGTAAAAAACCAATCAAATATTCCATGTGAAACTGTAAAAATGCTTACTTTTAGAGTTTTCGTGTCAGGCAGGATAATGCATTTTATATGCTTGGCATGTTGCCGGATCGAAACATATTAGGAAAAGATTCGTTGAAAAAACTACCTAACACAAACACCCATGAACGAGGAAAAAAGCTTCTCCAATAAAGTGTCGTTTGAGAAAAACGTACTCATGCCGCAAGAAGAAATGCTTGAGCAAAAGAAATCGAATAATAAGCTTTCTATTGCTGTACCGAAGGAGTGTTCAGCCAATGAAAATAGAGTTTCGCTTGCGCCACATGCCGTAGAAATGTTGGTAAATCATGGGCATACAGTGCTCATTGAGCGCAATGCCGGGCTGAGCGCAAATTTTCCTGACCATGAGTACAGCGAGATGGGCGGAAAGATTATTTCTGATAGAGGTGAAATATTTCAAGCCGACATTATTATTAAAGTTGCGCCACTAACCAAGGAAGAGATTTCACAACTCAAAGGAAAGCAAGTGGTAATATCGTCGTTGCAAATGAGTACGCAAGATGCTGATTATTTTAAACTTTTGCAGCGAAAAAAAATTACGGCGCTGGCTTATGAGTTCATCAAAGATGAAGAAAGTAAAGTTTTTCCGGTTACCGAATCAATGAGCGAAATATCGGGAAGTGCAGCTATTTTAATTGCGGCAGAGTATCTGAGCAATGTCAATAACGGGAAAGGCGAAATGCTGGGCGGCATATCCGGAGTTAGTCCAACCGATTTGGTGGTTTTGGGAGCCACCACCGCCGGCGAATATGCAGTGCGCACCGCATTGGGGTTGGGCGCATCGGTAAAAGTATTCGACAAGTCTATTGGACGGCTCAGACAGTTGCAACGCGATATTGGTCAGCACGTTTTTACCAGCATTATTCAGCCTCGGGTGGTAAAAAAAGCCCTAAAAACCGCCGATGTAGTTATTGGAGCACTGCCCATGGCCGATGAAGCGCCGTTTTTGGTGAGCGAAGAAGCTGTGATGAATATGAAACCCAATTCCATTATTATCGATATCGGGATCGATCATGGCGGATGCTTCGAAACCTCCACTGTATGTTCGCATGAGCGCCCCATCTTTAAAAAATATAATGTAATTCATTATTGTGTGCCCAATATTCCATCGCGTGTAGCTCGCACCGCTTCCTACGCCTTGAGCAATATTTTTGGTGCACTGCTTATTCAGATTGGTGAATATGGCAATCTGCGCCATCTTATCAGGTACAATAAGGGTATGCGTAATGGCGTGTACATGTACAATGGAATTCTCACAAAAGAGCGTATTGGCAGAAAATACGATATTTCGAGTCGTGATATTGATTTGTTGCTGGCCGCATTTTAGGTTGCTGATTTAGCCACAGGATTAAACAATTGAAGCCATAACTCGTATGGCTTTAATCCGCCTCCTAAGTGTTTTCTATCAGTGTTTTGCAGATAAAATGAGCCGCTTTACCATCGCCAAAAATCGAAGGAAACTCCATTTCAGGCTGGTTTGCCCATTGGTGAAAGTACGAAATAATTTTTTCGCCATCGGCATCGGCTAATTTTGCAGCACCCGATTGTACAATTTCCACCCATTCCGTTTGCGGTCGCATAATGATACATGGTTTGCGGAAGAAAAAGGCCTCTTTTTGAACGCCGCCCGAGTCTGTAATTACCATTTTTGCATTTTGCTCCAGCTGAATCATATCGAAAAACGATACCGGGTCGATAATTTTCAGTTGAGCCGTTTTTTTCACCCGTTCGTAGAGTTTTTGGTGCACATTGTCGTGTAGTTTTTTTAGCGTTCGCGGATGCAATGGCAGAACTATCTCTGCGTGCTCTGCAATATGTAGGAATGCTTCCATTATACTATGCAGGCGATCGGGCACATCGGTGTTGGAATCGCGGTGCAGTGTAGCCAATACATAATTATTTTTCGTTAGTTGGTGTTCGTCTAAAATGGTTGATTTTGCAGCAGCGCGATCGCCAAAGTAGAGCGAGTTATCAAACATTACATCGCCACAGTGAAATATGCCGGGATTGTCGGGCGTAAAAATCGGCTTGGCCTGGGCATCGAACCCTTCTTTTATGAGGTTTTGATGGCCGGTTTGTGTGGGCGAAAAGAGCAGCGTTGATAAATGATCGCAGGTTACACGGTTAATTTCTTCGGGCATTTTCCGATTGAACGAACGTAACCCCGCTTCGATGTGTACAATGGGCACGTTAAGTTTCGATGCTGCAATTGCTCCGGCCAGTGTTGAGTTGGTATCGCCATACAGGTTAATGTAATCGGGTTTTTCTTTTAGAATAAGCTCTTCGAGTCCCACAATCATTTTTGCCGTTTGCACTCCATGTTGGCCAGAGCCCACGGCCAAATTATAGTCGGGTGCCGGAATACCCATTTCGTTAAAAAATACCTGCGACATATTTTCGTCGTAGTGCTGTCCTGTATGTACGAGTATCTCGGTAATATTATCGGAAAAATTATCAGCTATAGCCCGGCTTATGGCCGATGCTTTAATAATTTGTGGGCGCGCCCCAATAACT
>JAWOEM010000046.1:0-7601 GCA_046482785.1 Salinivirgaceae bacterium | reverse complement strand
CATTGTGCCTTTTCTACCATAATTCCGCACCTGACGGTGCTTTCTGAAATTTAATAAGCCTCGTTAGTGTTCGGCAATAAACTCGAGTTTATTCACTGAACACCCCCGACTTTATGGACAGGCTCTCGTTAGAGGCGACAGTATGGTAGGTAATTAATGAGTTTGGTATAAAAAGGGTTTTAAATGATTTCCGGCTACTTTTACACCTATATTCCAAAGGAAGTAAGTAGCTGAAAATCAGTCACCCTTTAGGGTTAGGGGCAAAGCTGATATTCAGCATTTATTAATTTGAAGACCTTTTTAGACCGACCTCATTAATGCAAAAATGGAAAATCGCCGCGATGTATCGTTGAATAGTATCACCAAAAGAATTAGCGGCGAACTCGAAAAACAGGTTGCTACCAACTTGCGGTTTGGGCAAATGGAGCTTTTCTGAAAACGAACATGGAATAGCGGTGCTTAAAAATATGGGGGAATGTGCTTGGTAGGTCTTTTCACTTGGTTTCACAACTCATTAATCGCCGGCATAAAATAAGCCTTCGATGTCGGCGTTGCCATAAATCTGATTCTCGCGCAAGCGCACCCAACCGGTTAGGCCGAATTGTGTTTTTATTAAATAGTTGCGAATAAATGAACCCTCGGAAAATTCGGCAACCAACACCTCTATGGCATAATCGGTAGGAATTTGCGCAATAACGTTTCCTCCTTCGGGCTTATCGTATAATTTCATGGCCCGAAGGGTTTTGGTAGTTAAGCCTACATAATAAAAAGGCTGGATCTCTTCTGTAAATTCCCGAAGATTGACGCGAAACTTCCGGCGCATATTAAACATGTTATTCGTGTGTCCTGTAGTGTAAATATTGCCATTTTCGGGAATGTAGAGTGTGGTACATCCAATGGTAAAAAGCGCCTTACCATGTCCTACATCCGAGGCATCGTAGAAAATAAACGTCGGATCGGCGCTTGGCCCCGGCGAATACACCACCAAATACTCCATTTTTAGAGCAGGCGAAATGGCTGTTTTCATCACAACCGTCTGATCGCACATCCCATCTTCGCAGTAGAGGGGATGGTTGGCATCCAACTGATCGGTGCGTTTCATAATCATAACCACATCTTTTGGGGAGAAGGCTATTACAGCTCCACCAAGTTGCTGGCGCTCCAAAAACGGAAACGGCTTCTCTTCGTTGTTTTCATTGGTCGAAACAGAGCTCCCCTCCGCTCCTTCCGGCGTAGCTGCATTCACTTGTAGTGAAAATAAATAGACAAAAACCACTGTTGTGAAAACGTTCAATATAACTCGCATTGCTATCTAATTTTTTGTGCAGAAAAAAAGGTTGTTGTTTTCACCACCTTGGCTCCGCACACATTAATGGGGATAAAAATAATAAAATTTGAGTACAATTTTTTGTAGTTTTGCCAACCAAGTAAAAAGATCTATAGAAATGAGCCGCTATATAATAACCATAATAGTTTCAATCTTATTTTTCAGTTGCCAAGCGCCTACCCAAGACAGTAATCAATCGGTCGATACCGCCATTGAAAACCGCTACGCCTCACATTTTTCCATTACAGAAAATGAAGGCTACACGCTTATCACCATTAAAAATCCATGGATTGATGCAGAAAACATACAATACAACTACGCTGTAGCTCACCATTCATCGGCAAAGCTGCCGCCAAATGCTGTTCACATCAAAAACACTCCCAAGCGCGTTGCAGCCATTTCGACCACGCATATTGCATTTATCGAAACTATTGGCCAATTGTCCTCCATAAAAGCTGTTTCGGACAAACAGTATATTTACAGTCGCCAATTTCATAAAGCAGATTCCACTGCTCCCATTGCAGAGGTAGGTTTCGACATTAACCTGAACGTGGAAAAACTTTTGCAACTTAATGTAGAATTGGTTTTTCTATACGGCATTTCCAACGAAATAGAACCATTGCGAAAAAAACTTATGAGAGCCAACATTACTCCGGTTATGATTGGTGAATACATGGAGCAACACCCATTGGGAAAAGCCGAATGGGTTAAGGTTTTTGGGGCAATTTACCAACAACAAGATGTTGCTGAACAGTATTTTAGCCAAACGGCACAGGCCTACGAAAAGGTAAAACGCGCCGCAGCAACAACCAAAAATCGGCCAAGTGTACTTACAGGCATGCCATGGAACGACGTATGGCATACCCCGGGCGGAAAATCGTTTACCGCCCAACTAATAGCCGATGCCGGAGGAAACTACATTTTTCGTAACGATACCGCTTCTGTAAACTACCAGTACGATACAGAAATAGTTTACCAACGAGCCGGAAAGGCCGATATATGGATAAATGCAGGAACCATTCACAGCTTGGAGCAGCTCAGGCAGAAAGATAATCGCATGAAACTGTTTAAAGCTTACCAAAACGGTAACGTTTTTAATAACAATAAGCGATCGGTTCGTGGAGGCGGTTCCGATTACATGGAATCGGGAGCAGTTAATCCGCACAAAATACTCAGCGATTTAGCCCGTATTTTTCGGGGCGATGCACAAAAACACAAACTAACCTACTACAAACCAATAAATTAATGTCCAGCACTGTAAAAATATCCATTATTATTGCGCTGGCATTAGTGCTATTTGTAGCAGATCTTGTTCTGGGTTCCATTATTATACCAGTAAGTGATTTTTACAACTTACTGAGCGGCAACGGCGAAGAATCATTTCTAAAAACCATTTTATTCAACTTTAGGTTACCGCGAGCACTAACCGCAGTTGCAGCCGGAATGGCACTTTCGGTAAGCGGGTTAATTATGCAAACCGTGTTCAGAAACCCCTTGGCAGGGCCATTTGTACTGGGAATTAGCAGTGGTGCCAGTCTTGGCGTGGCAATTGTAATTATTGGATTTCAGAGTTTTGGATGGTTCGCACAGTTTTCTACCATATCGAACTGGACTATTATTACAGCGGCTCTAATTGGCAGCGGTCTGCTTCTCATGATGCTGCTAATTGTATCGACGCGTGTAAAAGATATAATGACCATTCTTATTTTGGGCATCCTGTTTAGCAGCTCTGTGTCGGCCATTGTAAGCATATTGCAATTTTTTTCTCCCGAAGGAGCGCTCAAATCGTATGTTATTTGGACTATGGGCAATTTGGGCAACGTTACCGGATCGCAGCTATCCATTTTATGGGGCACCATAACAGCAGGAATAATTATTGCCTTTTTAAACGGTAAAAACCTCAACATCATGCTTTTGGGCGAGCACTATGCAAAAACCACAGGCGTAAATATTTTTCTGTTCCGGCTATTTATTTTTATCGCCACCAGCCTGCTAGCAGGCGGAATTACGGCATTTTGCGGGCCCATTGGGTTTATCGGCATTGCAGTACCACATTTGGTGCGGTTGTTATTTAAAACTACAAACCACTTTATACTCATACCGGGCACACTGTTTATGGGCGCAGCTGTTATGCTTTTCAGCGATATTGTTGCACATTTGCCCGGTTCAGACCGCATTTTGCCCATTAACAGTATTACCGCGCTACTGGGCATACCCATTGTAATCTGGATTATCTTACGCAATCGCCAACTTAGTCAATTGTTTTAATGGTGAGCACCCAATCTCATATCGCCCTCAAAAACCTATCGGTTGGTTATCGCTTACGCGGACACAGCAGAGTGGTAATTCCAAACATCGACCTACGGGCAGCAAAAGGAACGCTCATTGCCCTTGTGGGAGCCAATGGAAGCGGAAAAAGCACCCTGCTGCGCACGCTCGTTGGGTTGCAACCGACACTTGGGGGCGAAATAACCATTGGCAACAAACCATTGGAAAATTTTAACAGACCGGAACTGGCTAAAACACTCAGTTTTGTAGGCACGCATTACGACATGCACGCCATGATGCGGGTGCATCAGGTGGTAAGTTACGGGCGGTATCCCTACACAAACATGATGGGCAGAATGAAGGAACACGACAGGCACATTATTCGAAAAGCCATGCACGATACGGGTATTTTTCACTTGCGTGATGCCTTTATCAGTGAAATTTCTGACGGGGAAAAACAACGCGTACTAATTGCACGTAGTCTGGCACAAGATACCGAAATCATTCTACTGGATGAGCCTACCGCCTACCTCGACGTAAAAAACAAATTCGAAATACTGCACCTTTTAGGACGGCTGGCACACGAAAAGCAAAAAATTATTATTTTCTCATCGCACGACTTGCAAATTGTATTGGGAACGGTCGATTTGCTCTGGTTTATCGATAAAAAAAGTATTATTCAGGGAATGCCTGAAGAGCTGGTATTGCGTAACAAAATTAACGATCTTTTCCGCCATAGCGAGGTGTACTTCGATGCAGAAGAGAATGAATTTAAGATTAACCGAAAGCACTATTTCAACATGCGTTTAGAAGGAACGGGAGCTTTTTACAAATGGACACAAAAAGCACTGAACCGCATGCACATCGGCATCAGTAACCAACACGCTATCGGAAACATCCAAATTTTAGAAAAACAGAACGACGTAAACTGGAAAGCCACCATCAACAACCAATCGAAAACATTCGAATCGCTTCAGGAAATGATTGCTTGGATTTACCTGCAACAAAAAACATGAAGCTTTACAGGCTTTTTAGACAGATAATACTATTTTTGCTAATGCAATAAAGCTGCAATTCCTACATAATGGAGGTGACAAAAAGGGCACATCTCATTCGTGCACGGTTATTGTGGTTCACCAATCTTATTTTAGGCATATCAAAACATAAAAAAAATGAAAAATAGACATCGTTCACAATTCAAAACCCTCGCCATAGCACTTCTTATAAGCCTCACGAGCATCTTTAACGTGGCTCAGGCACAAATTTTCGATGAAGAAATTTATAAGTTTGCCAAAACATTCAGCATTATAGAGCAAAACTATGTAGACTCGGTAGACCGCCCCCACTTATTGGAAACGGCCATCGTTAAAATGCTGGAAGAACTTGACCCTCATTCGGTTTACATATCGAAAGAAGACCTTAAAAAAATGAACGAGCCGCTTGAAGGAAGCTTCGACGGCATTGGCATACAATTTAATATTCTTCGCGATACCCTCATGGTTGTGGCAACCATAACCGGCGGACCATCGGAGAAAGTTGGCCTTATGGCCGGCGACCAAATTATTGAAGTAGACAACGAAGAAATTGCCGGTGTTGGAATTAAAAACTCCGATGTTTTCGACCTGCTTAGAGGAAAAAAGGGAACTAAGGTTGAAGTAAAAGTAAAACGCAATGGCGTAAAAAAACCAATCGATTTTACCATAACCCGTGGAAAAATCCCAATTAACTCGCTCGATGCTGCTTACCTCGTAGACGAATCGACCATTTACATAAAAATCAACCGTTTCTCGGCCACCACAATGCAAGAATACAAAGAGTATTTTGAAAAAGTGAGCACGAAAAATACAAAAAACCTCATACTCGACCTTACGGCAAATGGAGGAGGCTACCTCAAAACAGCCATTGACCTTGCCGATGAGTTCCTAAACCGCGATCAAATGATTGTCTACACTGAAGGGCTTAATGCAGACCAAGAAAACTACAAGGCTTCTTCTGGCGGGTACTTTAAAGACGGGAAAGTCGTCATTATGATTGATGAAGGCTCGGCTTCGGCCAGCGAAATTGTCAGTGGTGCTGTACAAGATTGGGATCGTGGAGTCATTGTGGGGCGCCGTTCATTTGGCAAAGGATTGGTGCAAAAACCGTTTATGCTCCCCGATGGATCGGCCATGCGACTTACCATTGCCCGCTACCACACACCTTCGGGCAGAGTTATACAAAAACCCTACGACAAAGGCGTAAAAAAATACCGCCGCAATTTATTGGAACGCTACGAGCACGGCGAATTTATGCACCAAGATAGCATCGACTTCCCCGACTCGCTTACTTATGAAACGCTGAAAAATAAACGTGTCGTATTTGGAGGTGGTGGCGTAATGCCCGATGTATTTGTGCCCATCGACACGGCTCACTACTCCGACTTTTACCGCGACCTGATCAGAAAAGGAATTTTTAATCAATTTATTTTAAGTGAAGTAAACAGTAACAGAACGCAACTTCTGGAAAAATACCCCGATTTTAAATCGTTCAAAACCAACTATACTCCAACCCAGGAGTTTTATGAAGAATTGCTGGCCTACGCAAAAGATGAAAAGGTTGAGCCAAAAGATAATGATTTGGAACGCTCTGAAGAGGCCATAAAAAGACAGATTAAAGCACTTGTGGCCAGAAATCTGTATGGATACCATGAGTTTTTTGAACTCATTAATCCCCTAGATCCAATTTACCTAAAAGCAGTTGAAATTATAAACAACGACAAAGAGTACAACACTATTTTAAATAATTAAGGATTTAAAGCAGGACAACAAAGTCAAAGTGTTGTCCTGCTTTTTTTAACTTATCTTCTACCCATTATACCCGTTTACACTCATGAATTTGCAAAGCATCACAACTTGGCTTGCCCAAAACTGGATTGAGGTTACCGCCGCAGTTTTAGGTATGATATACCTCATTCTATCCATTAAACAACACATATCGCTATGGCTTTTTGGCCTACTAACCAGCGCATTATACATTTATGTATTCCTTGTGAGTAAATTTTATGCCGATATGTCGTTGCAGGTTTACTACGTAATTATTAGTGTTTATGGTTATATACACTGGAAATACGGGAATGGTTCTACAAAAAAATTAGCTGTATCGTCATCGGGGTTTCGCCTTATGAGTACGCTGCTTGCTGTGTGGTTGGTTTTGTGGGTTGGAATGAGTCTGTTTTTGCATCACCTAACCGATTCCGAGGTACCCATTGGCGACGGCTTTACAACTGCCGGAAGTATTGTAGCAACTTGGATGCTTGCTCGGAAAATAAAGGAACACTGGCTATTTTGGGTAATCATTGATCTGGTTTCGCTTATTCTTTACATAAGCAAAGGGCTCTACCCCACCTCCATACTTTTCTTCATTTACACCATTATGGCTGTAGCCGGATACGTAGAATGGCACCGCGATTACAAAACCAATCCGGTAAAGCAACTATTAACGCGCCACGGATTAGAGAAGCAAAAAGTTATAGCATGAACAAAAGTGGATTACGCATAGCAATTATTGGTCCCGAATCGACAGGAAAAACCATTCTTGCCCAAAAACTGGCTGCATACCACAATGGCGAGTATGTTCCGGAATACGCACGAACATACATTGAACAGCTAAATCGCGATTACACTTTTCAGGATGTAAAACACATTGGCCAATGGCTAATAAACACATGGAACGAATGCAAAGGGCAAGAGAAACCCGTATTTTTCGATACGGAAATGATTATTACAAAAGTGTGGTTCCAGGTGGCCTTTGACCGGTGTCCCGACGAGATGGAAAGCTGGCTCAGCACAATGCAATTTGATGCATTCCTTTTATGTCGTGACGACCTGCCATGGATTCCAGACCCTGTGCGCGAAAACGGGGGAGCTATGCGCACGCTGCTTTTTAAGCGCTACCGGCAAGAAATTGAAAAGCTTAAAATCCCCTACGCCATTGTTGAAGGCACAGGACGCCAACGAATAGCTAACGC